>NZ_JBFAAP010000010.1:0-206028 GCF_040639815.1 Streptomyces sp. NPDC023723 | reverse complement strand
GGGCCATATCCCGCTCCGCGGGATATGCCCCGGCAAGCCGGGGCATAGAGGCGCGAATTGCGCAAGCGCAATTCGAATTCCCGCGTAAACGCGGGAATGGAATTCCGTAAACGGAATTCCGAAAGGAAGTCAATTCGCGCAAGCGCGAATTGGGGGCACCCGCGCAAGCGCGGTCGCCGGAGCTGGCAGCAAGGGGAGGTGCATCACGCGCGGGCCTGTGTAGCCCCTGGGCTTCCAGGCCACCACCCCCGCAACGGCAATGACGGACGATGGGCCTGACAGGGTGCCGGCCTCACCGCAGTGACGGGCTCCGCTGCGCTTCACCCGAACCCCTCCCCTGCCTCCCAGAACGGCGCGTACACGTTCACGAATACCCCGCCAGCATACACGCCAACCCGCCTCGATGGTGCAGACTCCGCCGACGCATCACCCGAGCGAACGAACTCATAGACGGGGTGATGCATCGCGCTGGCTCACTGTGTAGCGTTTGGGTCCTGACCGCACCACCCCAGCCCTGGCAAAAAACTACCGGAAGAATTCTAGATTGCGCGGCCGTAAATTGTTCAGCCACAGAACGGAAGCCCGATATGGGAGCGTCGAAATTCGACGCGCGGAGGCGCCGGAGCCGAATGGCCCCCTAGGGCCAGGCGTCGGAACCGCCCACCGGCACTGGCTACGCCTCGATGCTTTGGACATCACGGCCGGCACCCGGTCCGTGCCGGATCCGCGAAGCCGCACGCGAAGCCGCCTCAGCCATTGGCGGATCCACCCGTCGTGCCGCAGGAGGGTCACCTACGGGCCCGTGGTGGGCCTACGCCTCCGCTGTGCCCGCGCGCCCCGGTTTGGCGGACTCCGGGGCGCCTGGGGGCCTTCGCGGGTGCGGTGGCCGTACGGGTCGGGTGGCGGCTGCGGGCAGGTACACGCTGGGTGCTGCGCACCGCCAGCTGTGGTGGTTGGTGCCGTCGGTCGCGGGCCCGCCCACGGGCGTGAGGTCCTGGTCCAGCCCTCGCGCGCGCGTGCGTCTTAGGGAAAAGAGGGCCCTCGGTGAGGGCGTGCTTTGACCTGGACTTTTACGGAAGGGGATGTGTCAGCGCTGACACATTGACCTGCGGAAATGTGTCCGTGGTGCCACAACGACACCCGCATTAGCCAACCCTGCTTGTACAAACGTGGAACGTTGCTGGTGGGGGCCGGTTTTCAGGAAACACCCCTCGAATCCACTGTGTCGGCGTCGACACCAAAGCGCCACGCCAGCATGTACAAATCTGCCAAGTGAACTTGAACAACTGCTAGTGTCCGGCGCGACCCCCAAGATCGAGGACAGGACCACCGTCGATGCCCCGCCAGCCCAAGCGCCCGACCGTCGGCCGCAGCAAGGGCAAGATCACCGCCGTGCCGCCCGGTGGCGACAGCGCCTTCCGCGAGACCCTGTCATCCCGGCTGGGCAAGGACATCAAGCCGCCGACCCGCAAACGGCCGGTGCAGCAGATGGACGTCAGCGTCCGGTACACGTACCGCGCGCCGCACGACATGTTCGGGCGCTCCGGCTACAGCGTGGTGTCCAACGACTTCCTCGCCGACGTCCTGGCCGTGCTCATCGCCCAGCACGGCATGTCACCCATCCAGTCCGCGGTCCTGCTGTGGTGCATCGGCCGGCAGCGCGAGGGCTGGCTGAGGGCCACGCACAAGAAGATCGCCGACAAGCTGGGCGTGGAGCGGTCGAACGTGACCCGGGCGATCGGCCGCCTTGAGGAGTGGCACATGATCCAGCGCGTGGACACTGGGCTGATCTTCGTGAATCCGATGCTCGGGTTCGAAGGCAACGGAGATCGGCAGCGCGAGATCCTGGACGCGCTGCGCGACCCGGAGACCGGGAAGCTGCCCGAGGATGTCTTCCCGGCCCTGAACGCCCCGCGGCCGCCGCGCAGCGTTCAGCTGGAGCTCGGTGCCGAAGACGGGGAAGATGAAGTGGTCGACGAGGAGGGGCGGGCATGCTGATCCAGGCGAGCGCCGGTTTCGGAATGCTGTACCGGCTGGACCTCACCAAGGCCGCGATGGAGCTCCTGAGCGTCCTCATCGAGCGCCAGGAGCCCGGCGGCGAGGTGAACGCCTCCCAGGCCGAGCTGGGGGCGCGCGTGGGCCTGTCGCGGAACTCCGCGAACACGGCGATGTCGCTGCTGGAGAGCCGGAACCTCGTGCTGCGGCCCGTGGACCGCAAGTACCGGACCTACTACCTCCACCCCTACATCGCCTCCTACGCCTCCCAGGAAGAGCTGGAGGAAGCGATCGAGGACGCATCCGAGCGCATCGAGGCCGGCGAACTGCCCGAGATCGCTGTCCCGCTGTACGAAACCGCGCCGCCCAAGCGCCAGAGCCAGCCGCTCCGGGCTGTCCGCGCCGCCGGCTGATGCCGCCCCGCCATCACCTCCGGGTGATGGCGACCTCGAAATGTGCCCTTGCCGCGCAGGAGAGCGGCAAGGGCACATTCGTCTGTCCGCCGGTGAGTATCCCGCGTACATCGTTCCCCTATAGGGGAAACGGCAGGTCAGCAGCGTGTGACGCGCCCGGACGGTACCACTAGGGGAACCGTCTTGTTCTGGTCCTCTAGAACAGCCGGAGACTGCCCCGGCAAGCGCGTACACCGTTCCCCTGGAGGGGAAACCCGCAGGTAGAAGAAGTGGCGAGCAGTACAGGGGCGGGAGTTGCATGCAGCAGCCGTGCATAGATCTCGCGTGGAACATCGCAGATCTGCGATGTCACGCAGCCGCTGGGACGGGCTCCCGACCGTGTTGGCAGCCGCAGAGCGCCAGGCTGTGGCGGAGGCAGCCCGGTCCGAGCGGGCGAACGGCAGCTGTCCGTCGCTGTAGGGCCGGGGTCGGCCTGCTACCCGTGCAGCAGCCTTGTGCTACGCGGGCCCATGCAAATGCTGCGCTGCACCACGACACCACCCTGCTGCCACCCAACGACCACCACCAGGACCACGATCAGCACGACCAGGAGCACCGGCCCCTCGCCGCCGCAGGCCCTCGTCTCACACCTCACACCCTCACACCGCACCCCGCCCACCTGGGGAATCCGGCTGTGTGCCTCATAGCAACAGCTGGGCGGAAGCGGTCACACCCTGCCGTGCAGGGCGCGGCGGTCGCCGGACATCGCGTAGCGCCGGGCCGCGAGTCCGTGTTCGAGGGGCTCGCCGATCTCCTCGCACAGCAGCGCCAGGACGCCGGTCGCCGCCTCGGTGTCGGACAGGTAGGCCGGCGCGACTTCGAGCATCAGCTCGCCGATCGCGTGCACGCTGGAGAAGAGGTTGGCGGTGAGCTGGCGCCCCGCGGCGACCACGGGATCCGCCGACGGATCGACGGGTGGCGGAGGCGGGGCGATGCGGACGTCGCGGACGGCCTGGCGGACCACCGCGCGCACCGTCGGCTCATCGAGGGCCTGGAGGTCGCTGTGAGCGAGCGCGGCGAGGCGCCGGGGATCAGCTCCGCGACGACGTCCGTACGGCCGGAGACGGCGATCAGGGCGCGCTGGGACAGGCCGTAGTCGAGCGCGGCCGTGCTCGGGCCGGTGTCTCGCATGCGAGACGTCTCGGTGCTGACGTCGACGGCGCCGTGGATTGCGGCCAGGGCACCGGCGACGTCCAGGAGCCGGTACGCCTGCGCGCGGCTGATGCCGAACTCCGCGTCGCAATACGACTCCCAACTGCCGTGCCCGAGCGGGAGCCAGACGCGGGCGGCGTGCGCGGCGCGGACCCGGGCGGCGAGCACCGCCACGGATCGCCGGACGTCGTCCATCGCCTCGCGCAGCCCGGCCGTCATCTCCCGTGCGCGGGCCGCGGTGAGCGGCGGCCGCGCCGGGTCGGCGCCCTGCTCCTGGTGCTCGTCGTGCTCGCCCACGACTCCATCGTCCTCCGCGCCGGCGGGCACCACCAGGGCGTGCGGGAGCACGAGGTGCGAGCTCCGTCTCACACCCTCACAGCCTCACAGTTCACCCCGTCCACCTGGGGAAACGGCCTGTGAGTCTCCTAGCCTCACAGCGTGACACCGTGCTCGGGGCGGGTCTGTCACGCTGATCCGCGACGGCGGGCGCGGGTGTCCCGTGACAGGGAACTTGGACCGATTGCCATCGAAGTTGGACCGCTGCCGATGTTGAGGGGACAGCAGAGGACTTCGGCGGTGCGATCGCCGGGGCCTCCGTGTTCGACGGGCTTCGGGTCAGTTGCAGCAGTCGCAGCCGGGGCGGCAACTGCACGAGTCCGCCTCCACGCTGGCGGAGGACGCTGCCGCGGCGGACGGAGTGGCGCAGCAGCCCTTGCCCTGCCAGGCGTCGCGGCCTTCCTTGACGGCGATGGCTGCGATGACCAGGGCCGCGATCGGGTCAGCCCAGGACCAGCCGAGGGTGGCGTTCAGGACCAAGCCGACCAGGAGCACGGCGGACAGGTAGGTGCAAAGGAGTGTCTGCTTGGAGTCGGCGACCGCTGAGGCGGAGCCGAGTTCGCGGCCGGCGCGGCGCTGGGCGGCGGACAGGAACGGCATGATCGCCAGCGACAGGGCGGCGATGACGATGCCCGGGATGGAGCGTTCGGCCTCGCCGGTGCCGGTCAGGGCGCGGACGGCGTCGACGGTGACGTACGCGGCGAGCGCGAAGAACGACACCGCGATGATCCGCAGGGTGCGCTGCTCGCGTGCCTCGCGTACGGCGTGGTCGGAGGCGGAGAACTGCCAGGCGACCGCGGTGGCGGAGGAGACCTCGATGATCGAGTCGAGGCCGAAGCCGATCAGCGCGGTGGAGGAGGCGATCGTCCCGGCGGTGATGGCGACGATCGCCTCGATCACGTTGTACGTGATGGTGGCCGCGACCAGCAGCCGTATCCGCTTGGCGAGAACGTCGCGGCGGGCCGGGGAGGGGCCTATGCCGATGGATATCTGGGCGGTCATCTCAGCAGCAGCCCTTCTGTTCCGCGTCCGGGCAGGTCTTGTCGGCTTCAACGGCGACCACGGCGGTACGCAGATCGTCCAGCGCGTGCCCGAGACGTTCGTCGGCGAGCTCGTAGCGAGTGCGTCGCCCCACCGGAACTGTGACGACCAAGCCGCAGTCGCGCAGGCACGCCAGGTGGTTCGACAGCCGGGTCCGGGAGATCTCCAGGGTGTCGGCGAGGTCGGCGGGATGGGCCGGGGCCTCGCGCAGGGCAAGGAGGATCCGGCAGCGGATCGGGTCGGCGAGGGCGCGGCCGAACCGCGCCAGCACCTTGATGTCAGCAGCGAGAGTCAGCACACCTACGACAGTACACGGATAGCTGAATTCACGGAATCTTGCACTGTCGGCGCCGTTTGCCACCTTCGCAGCAGTCCAACTTCGATGACAATCGGTCCAGGTTCGCTGTCACAGGACAGCGGGCCTGCCGCACAAGGCGAAGGGGGCCCGGTGGCGGGGATCGAGCGGGAGCCGGCGGAGGTGCGGATACCGAAGGCGGCGCTGGACGCCTTCGCCGCGGCGCTGAGCGTGCGCACGGTGGCGATGCGGACCTGGCCGAACGACGGCCTGGAGTGGATGTACCCGGTGGGCACGTGGGACGAGGCGCACCTGGAGGTCGCGCTCATGCCCGGCGGCGAGGAGGTGTGGCTGCGGATGTCCACGGACCGCTCCAGCGTCGCCGTGTGGACCATCGAGCAGTGGTGGGAGTTCGCCGGGGAGCTGCCCAGCGCTACGCCACCGCCGGCCTGAGCCGCAGGCGGCCGGCGCACGGACGGCGGAAGTTGGCGTGGCCCCGGCGGGCCCGGGTCGTTGAGCACCCGGCCGCCGTGGCCGCTGACCGCCGAGCGAACGAGGACCGATGCCGAACAGGCCGCCGTACGAGCCGACCTATGGCTTCGACCACGACAGTCGGACGGTGCGCGTCTATCACCACGATCTGGCCCGGCTGCTGCTGATGTTCCGCTCGCTGATGCGCGAGACGCAGAAGCCGGGCTCGTGGGAGCACATGGACGACTACGACCTGTCCTTCGAGCGCCTTGCGGACGCGGCCGACGCCGCTGCGGAGATCATCCACGGCAAGAAATGGACGGGGCCTGACCTGCGGATGCGCTGCACGACCACCGAGCCGGTCTACGAGTGGCCCGAGGGCGGCCCGTACGACGGGGAGGCGACGTTCACCTGGAAGGTGCCGGGCTACGGCTCACACGCCTCCGACGCCGACCAGGTCCAGCACTACTCGAACACGGCGCTGTGCGGATTCAGCTGGGCGAAGGGCGACCGGCCGCGCCGGGTGGAGGGGCTGCCGGAGTGCCCGGAGTGCCGACGCGAGGTGCAGCTCGGTGCCGACCGCCCGCGCGGCGCCTGGTGACAACGGCAGGGTGGATACGCGTTGCCGCCGGGTGGCAACGGGTGGATACGGCGGTGGCTACGATGCGCAGCGGCCCGGCCCCGGCAGCTGCAATGCCGGGGCCGGGCCGTTGTCAGGGGTGGCTACCCGAGCCAGACGATGTTCAGGACGGTCAGGCTGTTCAGGGGCCGGTTGATCCAGTAGGTGACGGAGAGCTGGCCGACGGCCGCGTAGCGGACGTCCTCGCCTTCGTCGTCGTCGGTGTCGAACTGCCGGAAGCCGAACGGATCGGCGGCGGCCGCGACGAGGATGTCCCATACGGTGTCCACCGCGTGCTCGGGCAGCGCGTCGAGGACCTTGGCGGCCGGGGCGGAGACGCGGACCGCGTACGGCGACGGGCTCACCCGCGACTTCGGCGGAGCTCCGCCAGGTCGACGGCGTCGCTGTCGTCGTAGCCGGAGGCGACGAAGGCGTCGACGGCCGGGGCGTGCGCGATGCGGCCCTGCCAGTCCTGGACGACCTCATAAAGCCCGGCCAGGGAGAACGTGCGGCGGGATTCCTCGAGGGCGGCGGTCCACTCGCGCTCGAAGGCTGGCACCCAGCGGTCCGCGCGCTTGTCGGCGCGCAGCTGGGCGAGGAGTTCGGCCGGCGCCCCGGGCGCGGGGGCGTAGGCGGTGACGGGTGCGTGGTCGGGCTGCGCGCTCATCTGGTCCTCCCGGCGGGTCCTCCCCTCACCGTACGCGCGCCGGATGGCCGTGGATGCGGTCATGGGCGGATCCCCTCCTACCGGGTCAGGGCGCGGGCGACGGCCTGGGCGTGCTCGCGCAGCGGCAGGTCCTGCTTGTCCCAGGTGGCGGCCACGTAGTTGAGGAGTTCGGCCGTGGCGCGCTCCGAGTCGCTCGGGTCGCTGATCAGCAGCCGGTCGGCGGCGTAGGCGACGTCGGCGGCCGGGGTGGCGTGCTCCTGGTCGTCGGCGGGGCGGTAGCCGGCGGTTAGCGTGAGGGTGTACTCGTTGCCGGTGCGGGTGAGCGCGGTGATGGTGTTGAGGTTGAGCGGCCCGAAGGACGGTTGTTCGAGGGCGGCACGGATGAAGTGCCGGTGGTTGCCGATCGCGGCGGCCACGGCGTCCCAGGCGTAGGCCACCCGCTCACCGTCGGGGTCCGGCTCCACGGCGGCAAGGGACAGCTCGAAGCCGGTGCCGTCGGCGTCGCGGAACCAGACCGTCTCGTCACCGGGCGCGGCCGGGGCGACGAAGGTGATGTGCGGGCTGGAGCGCAGTGCGTCGGCGATGCGGACAGCGTCGTGGTCGGCATCTAGCAAAGGGCTCTTGTCGCGGTCGATGGGCGGGAATTCAGTGGTCACGCTTTTCGCTCCTAGTTAGTAATCCAGATCGAGGTAGTCGATGTTCTTCATTTCGACTTGGTGGAGGTCGCCTGCGCGGCGTCCGTCGTCCTGAAAATACACTTCCCTGAATCCGTCAGCGATGATTTCACGCAACTTTTGGTCGTTGTCCCCCCGGTCACGGGCATCGAACAGGCGCTGCGCGTAGGTCGCGGGGAGGTGGACGGTCAGCCGGCGCATCCGCGGTTCGTCGGTCGATCCCCCGGCGGCCTTGTAGCCGAAGGACGCCCGGGTCTCCACGGTGATTCCGCCGCTGCTGGCCGCCTGCTTCCGCCGGCGGCGGCGCACCTGCGGCTGCCAGCGGGAGCGGACGGCGCCGTCGATCTTCTTGGCGATGTTCTTGGGCGGGTTCTTGCGGGCGCCGCGCCGGTAGCGGTTGACGGAGTCGGCGGTGATGCCGAGCTCCTGGGCGACGGCCTTGGCGGTGCCCAGCTGCTTGATCAGGTAGTTGATCTGGGCCTTGAGGGTCTTGGGCGGCTCGCGGGTAAACGCTTCCCGTTCGGCGCGCTCGATGGCGTTCTCGATCTCTCGCACGGTCTACTCGCCTTCGTCCAGCTCAGCGTTGCCGCCCTTGATGAGGCTGGCGGGGTTGTGGCCCTTCTCCATCACGTCGACCGCCCACAGCATCGACTGGACGCCTTCCAGCTTCGCCAGGCCCGGCGTGGGCCCGAGGCGGAACCCGCCCGGCTGCGGCTTGCCGGATGCCGCGTACGGCAGGAAGTCCAGCGGGCTGGCGCCGGGGCTCGGGTAGACAACGCAGTCGGAGAGCACCGCGAGGGGGTACAGGCCCGTCAGCTTCACCATGTTGGCGAGCTTGCGGTGCATGTTGACCCGGGCCTTGCTGATGACGGCGGCGCGGATGTCGGGGCGCCAGGTGGGGCGCTGCATACCGGGCCACGGGTCGCCGGGCTTGTGGTTCTTGCCCTGCGGGTTCTCGAACAGCTTGCCGATGCCACCCTTGATGGTGCCCTTGATCGCGGCGAGTACGGCGGTCAGCGCCGGGTCTACGTCCTTGTGCCGGGCCATCGCCGCGAGGAACTCGGTGTCAGTGAGGTCCTTGGTGACGCCCATGTCGGCGAGGGTGTCGACGTAGGCGGTCTTGAGCCGGTCGTGCCAGGGGTCGAGGTACGCGCCGGTCTCGCGGCGCAGGTACGCCTCTACGGGTGCGACGTTGTAGCCGAGCTCCTGGGCATAGGCGACGGTGTGCGTCTGGTACCAGGCCGGGCCGGTCGGGCGCTCGCCGGACGGAGTGAACGGTGAGGGCAGACGCGGGTCGATCTCCACGTGGGACAGGTCGACCAGCCAGGACCCGGGAATCTTGGGGTTGAACTTCGGGGCGTGGAAGTGGTCGGGGGCGGACAGGCCGACGGTGAGCCTCGCTGCGGCCGCGAGGAACGCCGTGTTGAGGTCCAGGCCGACCGCGTAGGGCAGCGTGCACTCCTCATCACCGAGGAGCTCCACCGGGCGCACCCAGTTGTACGCCTCTTCGTGCAGGAAGCCGCCGTCCCAGCCTGAGTGGAAGACGGCCGGGTGCTCGGGCTGGCCCTCCGGCGGGGCCGGGTCCATGGCCTCGGTGCCCAGCGAGCCGGGGTTGGGGCCGGAGACCCAATTGCCGGTCTCCTCATCGCGCACCGGCCGGGTCGGCGGGCGCAGCGCGGTCATCAGCTCCAGGCCGGAGACGGCGGTGCTGCCGCGCGGGGTGGCCACCCGCTGGGCGTAGATGCCCAGGACCCGGGCAATGTCGGCCGGTTCCATGTCCGTGACGCCGGGCCAGGAGCGCTCATCGAGGGCGTCCCAGGGCAGGACCGCGAGCTGCACGCACTGGCGCTGGGCACCGGTGGCCTTGCGGTAGATGCGGGCCCACGGCCCGAAGCCCCTCTTCGTGAGCTGCCACTTCGCCTTGAGGACCTGCTTGACGACCGGGTGATCCTCCTCCAGGCGCAGCCCGCGCCGGTCCTCCAGGCGCTCGGGGAGACCGAGCTTCACGGCGGCCGCCGTGGTGAGGACGATCAGCGGGTCGGCGTCCTTGCCGTTGCGGTGCAGCTTCGGCGCACCGAGGCCGGCCTCGCGCAGCGTCCACTCCACCAGCTCCACAACCGTGGTCGCCGGGCAGTCGAGCACGATGCCGTCCACGCCGTACGCGGAGCCGTCGCCATCGAGGACGGCGAGCGGGCCGTGCGGGAACCGCGGGTCGATCGCGGACTTCGCGGCCTTCTTCGCGGCCGGGCGGCGCGACGACGTCGCCGGGCGTCCGGCCGGACGGGCGGGACGCTCCGGGGCGGTCGTGTTGGCGGGCTCGGACGCGGCCGGGCTGGTGAACGTGTCGGGCACCGGGGCGGGTTGCGGCGCGGCGGCCGGGGTCGGGGCGGCGGGAGCTCCGTGGGCGGAGTACTTCGCCGCCCACCCGTTCAGCAGCCGCTGGTACGCCTCCAGGCGCGGCGACTTCGGCTCGCTCCTGCCGTTCTCGTAGTTCTTGACCGTCTGCGTCGTCGTCTTCAACGCGGTCGCGAGGCGGGCCTGGGTGACTCCGGCGGCCTGACGCAGTCGGGCGCGCTCCGCCGGGGGCGGGAGCTGAGGCTCCTCCTCCAGCAGGGCGTCGATGTTCGCGAACAGCTCTTCCTCGGATGCCATGTGGTGGATCTCCTTTCGTACCCCCATCCTAGCAGTATTTACCCTAGCTATTAACTCGTTTTTTAACCCGTTCGGATTCGTTTTCTGGTGAGGTGTGGACGGTGCCGGGCAACAGGCGAAGGTGTCCTGCGTATCGAACCTTGACTGTTTGCCAACGAACCTTGGAGGGACGCGAGTCTGTGTCACCAAAGTTGATCACCGCAGGTCAGAGGGGCGCGATGGCTGATCTGGGCGACCGTGGCAGGCCTGGATCTCTCGGGGACCCGGTCGTGTGACGCTCTTCGCCTCGGTGACGCAGCAACAGGTGAGCCGACTGGTCATCGGATGATGAACCTCGCACGATGCCGGGAGGCGCTATGGGAACCGAGTTCTGGCGGACGATTCAGATGGCCATTGAGAAGGACAACTGGACGGCCCGCCTAGTCGTGGCGCTCTGCACCGCAGCAGTCTTCGCGCTCGGCATTTACACGATCACCAGGTAGCGACCCTCCCTGGCGCAGTTTTGGTACGCCGCCCCGCCCCGAACGGCCACTTCTGCCCCGAGGCGCCATGCTGGCCCTGGCACTGCGGCGTTGAGGAAGATGTACACCCTGGACACCGCAGTGCCCTGACTAGGGATGATGTCGATCAAACTTCGATGGCACGCGCTCAAGGTTCGATGACACAGGACAGAAGGCGTCGGCTCACAACTGACAGGCTCCGGGTGTGACGCCCTCACCCTGGGGAAACGCGGTGTGAGGCTCGCAGGGGGCGGACTGGTTGCCGAGAGATCGCAGTCGGATCAGGTGTTCTGGCCGGATCGGTGGCTGGTTCTCACGAACGCGCACCGGCCCCGAGCGCTGGTCATTACCGTCGTGACCATGGAGAAGGGGAAGACCGGCCTGGCCGACTGGGTGATGCGGGTGCTGCTGTGGCTGTACGCGTTCGTAAGCATCCCGCTGTACCTGTGGTTCCTGCACCACGCGGGCGACCGCTGGGGCCAGCAGCTGCCCGCCGACGACGACCTGCGCTTCTGGCTGCCGATCGTCGTTCCGCTCGCCGCGTTCAGCTTCACCACGATGTCCAGCACATCCTGGTGGTGGAGCACCGAGGACCGGCCGTTCCTCCTGGGCCGCAAGCACTGGCGGTTCATGATGGTCTTCGTCGTCGCCCTGTCCCTGATGGCCGGCTTCTTCGGCTCCGCGCACCAGGACGCTGTCGCCGTGCTGCTGACCGTCATGGTCACGATCATCGGCATCGTGGGCCTGTGGCTCCTGCCGCCGGCCCTGTCCCCGCGGCTGCTCGACACCCTCCGCCCGCGGCCGACCCGTCCTGACGACGCCCGAAGGAGAACGTGATGAGACTCGTCTGGCTGGCCGCGATCAGTGTGCTCGCCGTCGTGATGGCGGTGTTCACGCCGTACGTGCTGCGCACCGAATCGACGTGGCAGGCCGCTGCCTGGCTGTTCATGCTCGCCGCCACGCTCACCGGCATCGCCGCGCTCATCCGCGCGGAACTGCTGCTCCGTCGCCTCGAGCGACAGCCCGACAGCGATGTTCCCGGAACCTGATCCGCACCTGGTCCGTACGGCTGGACAACCCGAACGGGCGGGGTGCGGGGCTCAGGGTTGACGCCTGGCGGGCGCGGCAGTAAAGCAGAAGGCCCTCACCAGCTGGTGAGGGCCTTCTAAAGTCTGACCCCGGTCGCATGACGTAAGCCAGAGGCTGAACCGGGGAATCTGTCGACCATGATACATCAGGGGGGTGCAGATACAACCGACGGCGGCGCAGCTCAAGCTCCTGGAACCGCTGATTTCCCGGCCCCGCCTGGCTCCCTTCCTCGCCGCCACGGCCACGCCGGCGGCCGCGATGGAGCTGTACCTGTGGAACGTGCGCCTGTCGGCCGCCTTCGGTGAGGTGATCGCCCTTGCCGAGGTCATCCTGCGCAACGCCATGGCGGAGCAGCTCGCCGCCGCGTACGGGGCCACCTGGTACGCGCGCCCTGAGCTGTTCGATGACCGCACCATGAGCGGCTTCAGGACCACGTGGCGCAACATCACCATGCCCGCCGACCCGGCGACCGGGAAACCGGCGCAGAAGACCCTCCGGGCGGTCCCGGCCGGGAAGATCGTGGCGGAGTCCACCTTCGGCTGCTGGGTGAATCTGCTCGACAAGGGCGGTACCCGCGGCGACGGTCCGTACCGCAAGAACGTCGACTACGACTCCACCCTGTGGCGCAAGGCCCTGCACAAGGCGTTCCCGCACAGCGGCGGGAAGCGGACCACCGTGTTCACCACCGCCAGTCACGTCCGCTCCCTGCGCAATCGCGCCGCGCACCACGAACCGCTGATCGACGGCGTTCCCCTCCCGGGTCAGACCGACCGCCGCGGCAACACCCGCCGGCTCACCCTCGCCGACGCTGACACCGAGGTCCTGCGCCTGGTCGAGTACATCGACAAGGACGTCGCCACCTGGCTCGGACAGACCAGCCGTGTCCCCGAGCTGCTGCGCACCCGGCCATGACCGGTCGGCGATGAGAGCTGCACGAGAGGAACTGAGTGAGGGCCGCCCGGCAATCCGGCGGCCCTCAGCTGCGTTCTGGAACCCCGGAGTATGGCCTGCCCGCCGAATCGGAGGGCTACCAGGGACGATGCCGGGGTCTTCGCTGATCAGCGTACCCACAGCGCCCCGGCCGTCATGTGCCGAATCCCGTCGCCGGGCTGGCTGCTCATCCCGCTGACACGGCCTCGATCCCCGTGGCAGGGTGCGGTGATCGGATCAGCAGACGGCAGGGGGCTCCCGTGGAAGCACGGATGTGGGACGGGCTGGTCGGCGTCGCGAAGAAGACGTACACCGCGTCGCTGGGCGAGGGGGTCGTGCCGCGCCCGCTGATGATGCCGCTGGTGCGCGGCGAGCTGGTCGGGCTGGTCTGGGTCCGCCCGCTCAAGGTCGGCCAGGACGCGGTCGCCGGGATCGCGGAGCTCGCGAACATCGCCGCAGCGGCCGGCGCGGACGAGGTCGTCCTCGCCTGGGAGACCCACGACGTCGCCACCGCCTGCGAGCTCCCGATCGTCGGCCCGGCGCCGTGCCTGAACATGGTGCTCGCCACCCCGGGCGGGCACGTCCTGCACCAGTTCCCCTACACCGAGCAGCTCCTGTCCCGCAGCCCCGAGGGCTGGGCGTCGGTCGCCCCCGACTGGAGGCCGGCCCCCGCGCCGCAGCCCGGCGGCGAACTGGTCCCGCCCATCCGGGCCGCGGTGAACTTCTCCTTCACCCCCATCGAGCTGGACCACCCCGACCCGTTCGGCGTCACCGTCGTGCTGATGGAAGAGGACGGCTACCGCATCAGCCTGACCGAAGCGTTCGCCCGCTGAGCCCGTGGCCCGCGACTTCGACGACGACGCGCCCCGCCGTATCCAGGACGCGGACGACCTGATCAACGCCCGCAAGCGGGACGAAGCCGAACGGATTCGCGCCCGCCAGCGGGACGCCGACGCACGGATCTACGTGGTGACCACCAACCTCGTCATCGACGCCCAGGAGAAGCTCGCCCGGCGCCGGCGGCTGGACCGCATCTGGCGCGCCGGGGCGGCCGTCAGCTGGCTGTCCTTACTCACCCCGTCATCGGCACGGGCATCGCCTGGCTCACCACGGGCGCCCCGGCGCGGTTCGTTCTGGGTGACCTGATCTGCGGAAGCCTGCTCCTGATGTCCCTGCTGGTGATCGGGAGGGAGACGGTCAGTACAAGTCCGTGGTGCGGGGGCCCTCCCGCTTGCCTCGGGAGGGCCCCCGCACCACGGGTTTTCAGAGTTCGACCGGCTTGCCCGTCCAGGGGTCCCACGCCTTGTCGGCGCCCCACGCCCGGGCCTCCTCGGTGTTCCGGAAGCGGTCCTGCGCGGTGGTCACCGTGAACGCGCAGGTTTTCTTGCCCTCGCGTGCGGCCTTGCAGAGCGCGGCAGTTCCGCCGGTGAAGAGCATCCGGCCCTGCAGCTCCCACGTGAGCTCGAAGGTCTTGACCTTCTCGCCGATGACCTTGGTCTCGGCAGCGGAAAGCTTCGGCATCCTGATCGCCTGCCCTCTGTTGATTTGTCATGGTTCCTGCTGACAACAGAGAATTTATAGGGCAGGTATAAAATCGTCAAGGGGCCCTAGAAAAAAATCTTCGGCTTCCCTACAGTCGTCTCATGACCACCGAACCGGCCGACCTGATCAACGCCTCCGCCGTCAGCGAGGCACTCGCCGCCATCAGCGCCATCCCCGACCCCGTCGCCCGGGAGAAGGCCGCCCGTGACCTGCAGACCGCTCTGACCGAGGCGATCGCCGATCCCCTCACTCGGACCAAGGCCGTCCGGCAGCAGGCCGTGCTCGAACTGCGCCGGACCCTCACCCTGGCCAAGGTCGCCGAGCAGCTCGGCCTGTCCATCGGCCGCGTCGACCAGATCGCCAAGGGCAAGTAGCGGTGACAGGAAGCAACACCGGCCGCGCCGTGCTGTCCGAACAGGAAAGCCTCGGCATACTGCACCGGCTGATCCTCCCGGAGGCGACGCAGAGCGCCGTCCCACAGGCGAGGCCGGTCGTAGTCGTCGTCGCCGGACAGCCTGGCGCGGGAAAGACACAGACGGCCGATCTCCTCCAGGCCGTCCTGGACCGCCGCGGTGGCTGCGTCCGGATCGGCCGTGACCTGTACAAGCCGTTCCACCACCGCTACACCGCCGCCCTGGCGGACGATGTCCGCACCGCCGGGGCCCGGGTGCGGCCTGACACCGTCCGGTGGCAGGCCGCCGTCGAAGCGCACGTCCGCGCGATGCGCTTCGATGCCGTGGTGGAGTCGGCGCTCGCCGACCCGGACGACTTCCGGGCCGCCTTCCGCGCTTACCGGGCGGCCGGCCACCGGATCGAGATCGTCACGCTGGCAACCCCCAAGGCCCTGAGTAGGTGTTTTTGTTCCTCTGGCTGGTCATCCCGTGGGCGAGGCGAAGTCGCCCACGGGATGGGCTCACCTGATGGGCGGGGAGGCGAGATGCTGTTGCGCGGTCCGGTTGCCGGTCATGGTGCCGGGGTCAGGCGCCAGAGGGACGTGGTCTCGGCGCTTCGTGCTGTGTGGAGTGGGTCGGCAGCGTCCTTGGAGCGTGGGTGACGGGGCTTGGTATCGATCTTGTTCACAACGCGGAGCTGTGCTGCCTGGATGGCGTCGAGCAGATGTTGACGTGTCCGCAGGCCGAGGTGTTCCGCCAGATCGGACAGGATGAGCCAGCCCTCGCCGCCTGGTCGGAGGTGGGCGGACAGGCCGGCGAGGAAGCTGTGGAGCATGGTGCTGTCCGGGTCGTAGACGCCTAGTTCGATAGGGCCGGTCGGATGGGATGGGAGCCAGGGCGGGTTGCAGACAACCAGGTCGGCGCGGCCTTCGGGGAACAGGCCGGGGCCCGACACTTCGATCCGGTCGGTGAGCGCGAGCCGGTGGACGTTCTCCTTGGCGCAGGTCAGGGCACGTGGGCTGATGTCAGTGGCCACGACGCGGTTGATACCGCGGTGGGCCAGGACCGCAGCGAGGACACCGGTTCCCGTGCCGAGGTCGAATGCCGTACTGGTGGCGAGGCTGTGCCGGGTCGCCGGTGGCAGTGGCGTGTGGGCGACCAGGTCGACGTACTCGTCTCTGACTGGCGCGAACACGCCGTAGTGGGGGTGGATGCGAGTGCCGAGCGCCGGCACGTCGATCCCTTTCAGGCGCCACTGGTGAGCGCCGATCACTCCCAGTAGTTCCCGCAGGGAGACTGCGGTGGGTTCCTTTGGGGGGCCGTAGGCGTCCAGGCATGCCTGCCGGACGTCGGGGGCTCGGCGCAACGCCAGCGTGTAGTCGTCGTTCAGCAGCACCAGGAGCTTTCCGAGGACGCGGGTGCGGTGACTGCTGTTGCGTCGGTGCAGGTGGAAGTTCTCGCTTGGGGACGTGCTGTACCTGGGTGGCTTGCGGTCGATTCGGCGGCCCATTGCCTGTAGGAGTTGCCGGGCGTTGTGGAAGTCGCCTTGCCAGAGCAGGGCCGTTCCTTCGCACGCCTGTCGGTAGGCGTCGTTGGCTTTCATCCGGTCGTCGGCGATGACGGTTCGCCGGGGCAGAGGGATGGCGTTCTCGGAATGCCAGCGGGCGGACTGGGGGGCGTTGTTCTGGGTCCAGTGGATGGTGGACACCGCGTACTCCTCGTGATCGAGCGTGCAGGGGCACGAAGAGCACTTCGACGAGGAGCAGACCGAACCGACGCCTGTCCATCGGACAGGCGTGTGCGTTGAGGCAGGTGGCCGTTACCGCTCTCGCGTCGAAGCGCGAGAGCGGACGTCCCAGACAACCATGCCGAGCATCGGGGTGAGCCCTTTCGGAGGAGTGGCAGAAGGCTCGCACAGGTGTTGTTCGGCTGCCAAACACACCAGCCAGGCCAGTCAACGGGCTGGCTTCTTCGTCCACTGGCTGGTCCGAGGGCTTTTGCGGGTGAGGCGTCGGGTCATCGTGGTGATGAGTGCCCAGTTCAGGTGTGCTTCGGAGTGCTGAGGGAGGCGTTCGTAGTCGCGTGCGTTGCGGCGGGCGTTCATGCACCAGCCGATCGTGCGCTCGACTTTCCAACGGCGGGGCAGGACGACGAAGCCCTTGGTGCCCTTGGGGCGGGAGACGATGCGCAGGGTGAGCCAGAGGCGGTCGCGGGCCCAGTCCACGAGGTCGCCGGCGTAGCCGCGGTCGGCCCAGATCTGGGTGATCTGCGGCTGAGTGAGGCGAAGGCGCCAGAACACGTCGCGGGCGGCGTCGCGGTCCTGGACATCGGCGGGCGTCACCGTGATCATCACGGGCAGGCCGAGCGTGTCCACGGTGATATGTCGCTTGCGACCGTTGATCTTCTTCGCGGCGTCGTAGCCGCGGCTGTTCTTGCCGACGGTGGATGCGCCCTTGACCGACTGGGAGTCGACGATCAAGGTCACCGGGTGCGGGCAGCGGCCCTTGCCGGTACGGATCCGGCGGCGGAGCTGGTCACGGATGTAGGTGACGACCCCGGCCCGGTTCCACCGCCAGAAGAACCCGTAGACGGTCTCCCACGGCGGGAAGTCCCCGGGCAGCGCTCTCCATTTCGCGCCGTTGTCGACGATGTAGCGGATGCCGTCGACGATCTCCCGTCGGGGCCACTTCTCGGGGTGACCGCCGGTCTTGGTCTGGCAGGCCGGGACCGGCAGCAGGGGTTCGAGAAGGGCCCATTCGGCGACTGAGGTGTCGGACGGGTAGCGGCGACGGCGTGCGGGCATGGCGGGCTCAACAGAGGTGATCGGCGGTGGACGGGAGCTATTTGGAGAGCTGGGCGAGGGTGGCGCGGACGCCGGTGAGCTGGGCGGTGGCGAGCTGGGCCCATTCGTCGTCGGGGTAGCGGGCCAGGTGCGGGTCGAGCGTGCCCGTGATCACCCGCGTGAGACGGCCGAGGATCTGGCGGAACTGCCGCTTGTCGTACTCGATCCAGTCCGCGGGATCGTCGGAGAACAGGTAGCCGTCTCCGCGGGTCCAGGTGATCGGGGTCAGGTTCTCCGCGGCGACGACGTCGCGGACGTGCCGGATGCCCCGGCCGACCTGCGAACGGGTCAGGCGGGTGGCGGCCATGAGCTGACAGGTGTGCAGGCCCGCAGGGCGTGCCTCCATCAGGGCGACGCGGACCAGGTCGCCGTAGTGCTCGGCCAGGGGCCGGGCCTCCCGGCGCCGCGGCACGGCTACTCCTCACCCTTGAGTAGCTGGACCAGCTGCTCGTCCAGGGTGAACTCGCCGTTGTCGAGCGCGCCTTCGAGCCAGTCCGCCGCCGCGCGGACCCTGCCGATCTGCCGGCGCACGGTCTCGCGCTCGTCCTCGGTGAACTCCTGCCCGCGCAGCTGCGGGACCAGCCTGCCCAGGGTGGCCACGAAGCCGTGACAGGAGCCGACCAGGTCGAGGTACTCGATGGTGTGCTCAATCTTCCGGACGGCCGGAGTGCGCTCCCGAATCCGTTCGCGCGTCTCGTTGGAGTTGTCGAACTGCGCACGGTTGACGAGCATCCGGGTGGTGTCGTCCCGCATCGCCGTCCGGGCGACGGCCGGCCGGCGCAGCAGGCTGGTCGTGACCTCCTTCGCGACCGTGTCGTCCCGGGTCAGCTCTGTGGCGACCCGCACCCGCTCGGCCGGGGTGACATGCTCAGTCACCGCAGGCCGCTTCAGCAGATCGGTGGCGACCTGCGCGGCGACCTCATCATCCCGGGTCAGGTCAGCGACGGCCTGGACCTTCTCGTCCACCGTGACCGGGCGGTCGACCCGCTGGCCGACGACCCGCTTCGCGCCGTCGGGCGTCCACTGCCTCGCACCGGTGCGCGGGTTGAACGGCGCATCCTCGATCGCCGCCCACCGCTCGTCCTCATCCACGACCGAGGCCAGGATGCGATGGACCGTGAACGACAACCCGTCCTTGCGGCGTTCCTTGGGCCACCGGTTGGCGGTGTAGCGCCAGTCCTCCACCGTCCGCCGTTCGACACCGATGTCGTCCGCGAACATCTGCAACGACTCCGTCACCGTGAACAGGTCGTCCGTGCCGTTCGGCATCGATCCGCCCACCGAACGCATCGGCTCGATCTCCAGCGCCATGTCCCCCAGCGCGAACTGAGCCCTCGCGACCTGCGCGATCAGCTCTTTCGCCTGGGAGACGAGCTGTTCGTAACGATGCCGGGTGACGTTCCCTATCCGGTCGGCCACGTCGGTCATGACGATCACCGTCCTCACTCGGGCCCGGCTCGGCCACTACGAGGTGACCGGACAGAGGGGCGCCGGCCCCGGTCACCGTCCACCGTGACGCGGGCGCGACACGCCGGGGCAGAGCGTGAATCAGGGGCGCTCGAAGCGCGTATCAGTCGTCACCGACCCGCGTGCAAGACGCGAGGTACTCCCGAGGCGTTCGGCTACGGCGTTTCCGTAACGGTGTTCCGTGACGCACGTCGTTGACGGCAGGCCCGTACCCGGCAACGGTCCGAGCAGTACACCGCTGCCCTCGACCGCTCCACCCCCACCGTCCACGACCGCCCGCACACCGGACACTCCGCCTGCTCACCCCGCTGCATCGCGACCACCCGCTGCCGGGTCCGCTGAAGCCTCCGCCAACGCCGTGACCTGCACCGACCCGAGCAGAACACCGCCTCCGCCGCCATCGTCTGCGGCAGCGGATCACCACATTCCCGGCAGTACCGCCGAGCCGTACCGTCAACCCCCACACGCCGATCATCCAACCGTGCACACCGCCCGGCCAGGGATCAAAAACACCTACTGAGGATCCCGATCCGCCACTACAGCTCCCTAAGTCCCCCGATATGCACCTCAGTTGCCGGTTCGCAGGCTACAGGCGGGGTCTGACAACGAGACGTGTCCTGAACGGGATTGACCGATCATCACTTCTTTCTGATCGGCCGTATCCATGCGGGTGAGCGCCTGACGGTCGTCCTTGCCTCTCCCGGGTCGGGAAAGACGCTCACCTACCAGGCAACAGCCACCAGGCTCTTCAGGGCCGGCCTGATCGACCACGTGGCGGTCTTCGCCCCTCGGGTCGCCCTCGCCCAAGGGCATGCACGGCTCCCACCTGGTCTACAAGAACGACGGCAGCCCGGTGGAAGAGAACCCCTGGCGGCACGGCAAGGAGGGCCGCACCTGCACCGCTAGCGCGTACGGCCGCCGCTCGGTGAGCCGACACGTCGCCTCCTATTCGGCCGTGCAGCTCGCCTCCACCCTCGCCGTCACCCGCACCCTCGGCTACCGCGTCCCCGCCAGCGCCCTGCTCACCGGCGCCGCGATCAACGCGATCACCCACGGAATCCTGGACAGGCGCGAACCGCTGCTCTGGCTCGCGGAGAAGGCCGGGAAGGCCGGCTACATCAAGCACGCCACGGTCGTCCGCAAGGCCGGCGGCGAGGGCACCGAGTACCCCGAGGCCGTCCAGGACGTCTCCGGTCCCGGTACCGCGCTGATGGAGCTGGACCAGGCGGCGCACCGCGCCATCGGCGTGGCCGCCGCCCTGGTCACCACCTGGATCACCTTGCGCAAGGGCGACCGCCGGTGACGCCCGCGTGCGGCTGGGACCAGGCCGTCTTCCGGTGCGGGCGGTGCGGCATCGAGCACACCGCCACCACCGAGGACGACTACCTCAAGGCCGTCGGTGCTCACAGTGACGCCCACGCCGTGTGGGACCGCCTCAACCCCATCGAGCGCGACGGCTTCGCCTCGATCCTGCGCACCATCCTGTCCGCGCCGGACCTGGCCGTAGAGTTCTTGGCCCTCGCCGACCGGCAGGCGACGGGAGGCGACAGCCGGTGAGCACCCCCGCCATCTTCTTCGCCACCTACGTCAGCCTCGCCGGCGCGCTCGCCGCCCCGTTCGTGATCACCGCCGCCCGCCGAACCATCGCCCGCATCCACGCCCAGGCCGACCAGAAGGAGCAGTAACCCCATGGCACTCACCCTCTTCTCCCGCACCCGCACCCGCACCGCCACCGAACCGGAGCACACCCCCGAGCCGTGGCCGGAGATCGGCGAGACCTGGAAGCCCGAGGGCGTGATCGTCACCCAGCGCTTCCTCGGGCTGGCCGGTGCCGTCGTCCTCGTCTACACCGCCGACGCCGGGGTCAACGGCACCTACTACGCGGTCGCCTGCCTGGGCTGCTCGTACCGCGCCCGCTACAAGGACCGCGACAACCCCATCTACTCCGAGCAGGCGGGCGGGGAGATCGCCAACGCCCACGCCGCCCAGTGCCGGGCGCTGCCCCGCGACCTGCCCACTCGCCCCGACGACGACACCGCCCGCCAGATCGTGCGGCGCAGGCTGGACTCGGAGCGCCGCTCCGACTACGACTCCACGGTCTACCTCACCAGCTTCCACCTGGACCGCCTCGCCCTCCAGCGCTCCACCGAGTGGATCGAGGAGGAACTGCAGCGCCTCGCGGACGAGCAGCCGGAGTTCCTGACCGCCAAGCCGCGCACCTACGGCACCGGCACCGAGTTCACGATCCTGCGCCGTCCCCAGCGCTGACCGGACGCTCTCCGTACGGCCCCGCCGCACCGCCCCCGGGCGGGCGACGGCGGGGCCGTGCGGTGTCCGTCCGGTCAGCCGAGACCGGACGACCGGCCCTCCCCGGAGGTCACCGTGCCCCTCGCCCGCCGCTCCCTCATGGAAGCCGCCGCCGCCCGCTTCGGCTGGCGCCGCGCCTACGGCGACACCACACAGGTCGACGCGCTGCTCACCGAGCAGACCGAGACCGCGTACACCGAGGCCGCCGACCACGCGGCCCTGGCGACCGCGAAGAATGACGACGTCCTCACCGTGCAGCCCTGCGTCCTGGACGTCCGCGGCCGCGTCCTGGCCGACGTCCTCTACCTGGAGGGCGTCCTGACCGGCGCCCGCAACCGCGGCCTGCCCCCGGAGCTCATCGAGCGCCTGGAGGACGCCGTCGGCCACGGCCACGAGCTGACCGTGCTGCTCGCGGACACCGTCCGCATCACCGCCGCCCACGCGACCGGCCACTGAGCGCCGGGTCACGACCAGCAGATGGAGGGAGATGGGTCGTCATGCCGCTTCGCTATTTCGAGGTTGACGTCCCGATACACCACACCACCAACCGCCAGCTGAAGGGCGTACACGTCTTCACCGGCGAGGCGTCGTCCAAGAGCGAGGCCCTGCGCATCGCGCACGAGGTGTACGACGCGGCGCTCGCCGCGCAGCAGGCCGGACACGAGGTTCCCGGCAGGCAGGCCGACGGCTGGGGAGCGCGGGGGCTTCGGCCCGACTGGGCGCTCGACTGGCAGGCCGCAAAGGCCGGCCCTTGGAACGACCCCTACAGCTGGCTCAGCCACGAGCCCTTCGAGCTGTAGGTCCGCCCCGGGACGGCCGCCAAAGGCCGCAAAACCAGTCGGCCGCCCCGGGCCACCCATCCCGTACATGACGAGAGGGAGCAACCAGTATGGCCTCCACCGTGCGCGTACAGGCCCCGATCGGGCAACGCGCCCTGTTCATCACCACACTCGCCGTGCCACTGACCGGCTGGACCGTGCACGCGGTCAGCCTGCACAGGAAGCTGTCCGCCGCCCGCCGCGACCCGCTCACGGGTCTGCTCGGGCGCGACGGCTTCACCGCCAAGGCCCGGCAGATCACCGACCGGTACGGCGACAATGCCCTGGTCGGGATCGTGGACCTGGACCACTTCAAGCAGATCAACGACGGACCGGGCGGGCACGCCGCCGGCGACCGCGTCCTGGCCGCCACCGCCGCCCGGCTCACCGCCTGGGCGGGCAGCCGCGGGGCGGTCGGCCGGCTCGGAGGGGACGAGTTCTTCGCCTTCGCCGTGCGGATCGGACCCGCCCGCCGCGAGCTCCGTCTCGCCCAGCTCGCCACGCTGCTCGCGCAGCCGGTGGAGGTCGACGACGGCGCCCTAGTCGACGTCGCCGCATCCGTCGGCGCCGCCTGCCCGGCCATCCTCGGCACCCGCGACCTGTCCCCGCTTCTGCGGGCCGCCGACGGCGCGATGTACGCGGGCAAGCACACCGGCCGCGCCGTCCTCGCCGGACCGCAGCACGCCACCGTGCCCTCCATCAACGGCCGCCGCGCCGGACGGCCGGGCACCAGCACCCTGGGGCGGGCGGCATGAGCGAGACCACCACTGCCGACCCGGGCACCTGGATCCGGGGCATCACGATCCGCCAGCCCTGGACGACCTCCATCCTCGCCGGGAAGGACGTGGAGAACAGGCCGGCCCCCTGGTCCTGGCGCGGCTGGCTGTTGCTGCACGCCGGCCAGGCCACCGAACGGGCCCCGATGCGCGACCCGCTGGTCGCCACCGCGATCCGCGGCTGCGCCCTGCACACCCGGGCCGTCATCGGCGTAGCCCGCCTCACCGACTGCCACCAGGACGCCACCGGCTCCGCCCCGTGCTCCCGCTGGGCGCAGCCCGACGCATTCCACCTGGTCCTCTCCGACGTCCAGGAGCTCGCGCTCCCGATCCCGTGGCTGAACGGCCAGCTCGGGCCGTGGCGCCCGACACAGGACCTCGTGGACCAGGTCCTCCTCCAACTCCCCCACCTCGCTTCGGAGGGCACCTCATGAGCGGCAACCGCACCGGCATCGCCAAGTTGCCGGACATCGTCCTCGCCGACGACCGGATCCCCTTCCCTCACACCGACCAGGCCCTGCGGTGCCGCACGGAACCCGGCCTGTTCGCCATCGAGGACATCCACAACACCGACGAAGACCCCCGCGCCCGGGAGAAGGCGCTCATCAAGGCCAAGCACGCCTGCTCCGGCTGCCCGATCGTCACCGGCTGCCTGAAGTGGGCGCTCGCCAACGCCGACCTGACGAAGAACGGAGTGTGGGCGGCGACCACCGCCCGCGACCGCAAGCAGCTGCGCAAGCAGCTCGTGGCGCGGCTCGGGGACGACTGGGTCGGCGTGGTCGCCGAACAGGACCGCCGCCGCCGTGAGCGGCAGCGCGCGGCGCGCGTCGCGCCGCCGACCGTCCGCGAACTCGCCCTCGCCCGCCTCGAGCTGGAGGGCATCCCCACCCGGCCCGCGCCGTACAACCGCTGGAAGGAACCGATCACCCCCGCACAGGCCGCGTCCAACCGGCGCGTGCTGGAGCTGGTCGCCAGCGGCAAGGCCGCGTGATGTTCACCGACTGGACCGAGACCCTCGGAGCCGAGTCATTGCCCCTGGACCCGAACCCGCAGCAGCAGCTCGCCGCCGCGGCCCGGGTCACCGCCCGCAGATCCCGCGACAAGGACGACATGGCGCTGCTCCTGGACGTCCTCGGGCTGCCCACCGACACCGACACCCTCACCGCCCTGCTCCCCCTCATCCCGGAAGCCGGAGACGCACCCACCATGACGAAACCCCCGCCGCCCCGGCCCTGTCCGCGCACGAGGCCATGGCGATCTCCATGCACAACAACGGCGACACCGAGCAGGCGATCCGCGAGGCCACCGGCCTGAGCGAGACCGAACTCAGCGACCTCATCGCCAGCCACGTCCTCGGACTGCCCCGCACGGCCGCCGACGCTCCGGGCATCGACGTCCCGGTCGTTCCGCTCGCCGTCTCCAACGAGATCCAGGAACTGCTCGACTGGGCGGCCGCGCACCCGGCCGCCTCGGTCCGCAGCCGCGCCGCCCGCATCACCGCCGACCTCTCCGAGCTGACCGACCGCCGCGACAGCGAGGCCAAGCAGCGCGAGGCCGAAGCGAAGGTTGCCAAGGCCCGCGCCGAACTGGAGAAGGCGCAGGAGGAACTGCGCAACGTGAAGGCCGGCACCCGCACCACCACGGCGGCCGCCACCGCGCCCACCCCCATCCGCACCGGCCTGGGCAGCGGCCGCACCCGGGAGGAACTCGCCGCCATCAGGACGTGGGCGCGCGCCAACGGCCACCAGGTCGCCGACGCGGGCATGGTCCGCAAGGCGGTCCTGGAGGCGTACGACGCCGCCCACCAGGCGCCGGTCCGGAAGGCCGGCTGACCCATGGCCGACGACGCCATAGCCCTGGACGGCTTCCTGGACGAAGAGACCGTGCCCGGCGACCTGCACGGCAGCACGGCCCGGTTCCGCCTCACCGTCTCCCCGACGGACGAGCGCACGGACGAGATGATCCTGCCGTGCAGCGTCGCCGACGCGGAGCTGGCGCACGCGGTCATCCACGACCTGGTCCCCGGCGACAAGCTCCGCGTCACCGGCTACCTCCGGCTCCCCCGTACACCGGACGAGCCGATGTGGCTGGTCGTCACCGCACTCACTGTGCTGGAGACCGCGCCGCTGATGACCGACCCGGCCACCGTCGCCACGGCGGCCATCGAGAGGTATGGGCCGTACGTCTGCTGGTTCGACGCCGACACCACCGACGTGGAGGTGTTCACCGAGGGCGGCACATGGGTCGGCACCGTGCCCGAGCCGAGCGACCTGGGTGAACTGCTCGAAGCCTTCGAGCACCGCCAGGCCGCCGGCGGCGAGCAGTAGCGGAGCCGCCGTGCCCATCCGTCCCGAGAACCTGCACCGGTACCCGCGCGACTGGAACGAGATCAGCGCGCGGATCCGGTTCGAGCGGGCAGGCGGCCGCTGCGAGTGCACAGGCCACTGCGGCCTGGCGCACCCGGGCGGCCGCTGCCCGGCCCTCCACGAGCGGATCCACCCCGACACCGGCTCCGTGGTCGGCCTCACCACCGCCCACCTCAACCACACCCCCGAAGACGTGCGAGACGAGAACCTGCTCGCCGCCTGCCAGCTGTGCCACCTGCGCATCGACCACGGGCATCACCGAATCACCCGCTCGATCACCCTCGCCGCCCGCGCGGCCGCCGCCGGACAGCTCGGCTTCCTCGCCGACGCCGACCTCGAGCGCATCGAGCCGCCGGCCCCGCCCCGGCCGACCGCGCCCCGTACAGCACGCCCCGCACTCCAGCTCTCCTTCACCGACCAGGAGGCACCCTGATGCCCGACCAGCCCGCGCGCACCGTCCTTGAGCGCTTCCCCGCCGGCGGCCCCCGCGGCTCCTGGCCCGCAGACGAGTACGCCGCCCAGCAGCAGGCCCAGGGACAGCCCGCCCGGGTCGTCATGGATCTGCGCACCGACAGCTTCCTCGTCATCGCCGACAACTCCGCCGCGTGAGCGCCCGCTTCCGCCTCTGCGGCCACGGCACCGGCCCGCTCCACCCCGGCGACCACAAGGCCGTCGCAGAGTTCACCGCCATGCTCACCGCCCGACAGAGGTCGGCCCCGTGGACCGGCCACGGCGACGTCGCCGTCCGGATCACCCCCGACGCCCGCGCCCTGGAGCGCGGCCGTCCCACCGAAGGGCAGCATCCGGACGCCGACCCCGTCGCCCTAATCCTCATCCACCCCGACACCGAGACCGCCCTCACCGGCACCCTTCACTGCGCCAGAGCACGAATCCACGGCGCGTGGACCGACCCCTACCGACTACTCACCCACGCCCTCGCCGGGCGCGACCTCCCACCCGACATCGACCTGAGCACCTGAGCACATGAAGCGGCCCTCGCCCGTCCGGACCTTCGCGGTCCGTGCGGCGGGGGCCGCTTTTCGTGTTTCTGGAGCAGTCAGCTCCGTGGCAGTTTTACGGCCGTAAAACTGCCACGCCCCGCATGCCTCGCAGGACCCCTTTTGATCTTCTGAGAGGATGCTTCCCGTCCATCCGAAGTACCGGGTTCCCGGGAAGTAGTCGGAGAGCAGTACATGCCCTACATCACCGTGCTCTTGAACCGTAAGGGCGGGGTCGGCAAGTCCCTCTTGTCGGTCAACCTCGCTGCGGTCTACGCCGAAATCCTTGGCTGCGATGCTGCCGAAGCCGAGACCGCAGGCGACGGCCCGTCCGTAGCGGTCGTCTCAATAGACCCCCAGGGCACCAGCATCGAACACGCTGAGAAGGTCAAGAAGGCCGGCAGGCCAGTCCCCTTCCGCGTGGTCGACGCGAGCCAGAGCATCGACAAGCTGCGTCGCCTGCGCAGCGCCAAGGCCGACATCATCATCGTCGACACCCCAGGCTTCATGCCCCTGAAGGCCGAAGACGACGAAGACGAGTCCATCGACCCCCTGGGCGACGGAACCACCGGAGACGCGCTGCGCGCCGTCCTCGACGTTGCTGACGACGTCATCGTCCCCCTCGAAGCAGAGGGATCGGCCTTCACCCCGACCAGGGTCACCGTGGAGCGGGTCCTCATCCCCCGCCAGATTCCCTACGGCGTCGTCGTCAACAACTGGGACCCCCGCGACGGCACTGCAGACCGCGACCGCACCATCAGCCTCGTCCAGCGCAGAGGCTGGGAGCTGTACAACGCCACTGTCCGTCACTACAAGCCGCACACCCGCGGCATCACCAACGGACGGTTCTGCACCCAGTACGAGTCCAACCACATCGCCACCAAGGCCAAGCAGGACTTCGTGTCCCTGGCCCTGGAGCACCAGCTCCGCCGCCAGAAGCACGCGGGAGCTCGATGATGGCCAAGCACGACGAGTTCGACGACTTCTTCGGCGATGACGATGACACCCCAGTCGTCGACACCCGAGCCGACGGCCGCCTGCTCCGCGTTCCTCTTGGTCGGCTCGCCCCCAACGGCGTCAACCCGCGTACCGACTTCGGCACCGAAGGCGAGCTGATCGACCTCGGGAAGAGCCTGCGACGCCGCCAGATTCAGGCGTGCCCTGCCGTCAGTCGTAGCGCCTACCTGAAACTGTGGCCCGACCACGCGAAGCAGATCGGTGACGTCGACTACGTCCTCGTCACCGGTGAGCGTCGGTACCGTGGCGCCAAAGCGGCCGGCAATCCAACCCTGAACTGTGTCGTCGACGACGGCTTGGCCAAAGACCGCAAGACGTTCATGGAAGCCGTGGTCTCCGAGAACGTCGACCGCCAGAACTTCAACCCCGTTGAAGAGGCGTACGCGGTCCAAGCCCTCGTTGCCGAGTTCGGCTCCAACCGCGCCGTCGCCCAGCACTTCGAGCGGGTCGACGGATGGGTCACCCAGCGCATCCTCCTCACCCACCTGGCCCCGGAGGTTCAGGACCTGGTGCGGAAGAAGACCATGCCGCTTGACGCCGCCCGGTCGCTGGGCAAGCTGGCCCGGGACAACGAGTGGGACCCCACGGAGCAGCTGGCATGGTGGCAGGACGAGCAGAAGCAGCGGGCGGCAGCATCTGCTGAACGGGCGGCAGCCAAGAAGGTCGCCAAGAAGGCCGCCGCTCCCAAACGGCTGACCGCCGAGCCGCCTGCTGGTTCTGGGCAGCAAGGGGGCGATCCGTTTTACGGCCGTAAAACGGATCCGGCCGACCCGGCCGCTGCGGAACAAGAGGCGCCCGCCGACGCAGCGCAGGAGGGCGCGCCAGCCGTTCCTGGACAAGCCAGCCCACCCGAAGTGACAGCTGGAGGAGGGAGCCAGCAGCCCAAGCGGTTCCCCTACGAAGACGGTGTCGACGCGGCACAACACCTGATCCATAAGATGCCGACGGACGAGTTCAACAAGATGCTGGACCTGCTCAACAAGCATCGAGAACGTCAGGCCGTACCTGCCGGTTGACCTGACCCACCGGCTTGAGCGCATCCACTGGAAATGGCGGTGGCCCCACCAACAGAGGTGGGGCCACCGCCATTTTCGAGGGCGCCGCGGGGAGATCGGCGCATCAGCGCTCGGTCAGTCCTGGAACTCCCTGCTCTTCACGCCGTAGAACGAGGGTTTCGCGGGGCGGACCTGGGACTGCGCCATGCTGTCGGCGAGCGGGGCGAAGGTCTCGCTGCGCCGGACGACGTCGAGGAACTTGCCCAGCGCTTCCTTGTCCTCCCACAGCGCCGACGCGGTGCTGATGATCAAGCTCTTCACGTGCTCCGACTCGGTCACGGCCTCGGTTGCTGCCACGCTATGTCCCCTCCTGGTCATCGGAACGATCAGCCAACCAACCGGCGGCCCCGCCCCGCAAGATGGCCTTCGGCCAGGGGGCGATCCAGGATGCTGTGCGTTCCGATCCGGTGCCACACGACGTGAGGGAGCCCGGCGACCACCGCCCGGCCGTACGACCACGTCGCGCGCCCGTCCGGCGCCCAGGTGAGCTCGTAGACGCCCGGCGCGCAGCGCACCCCCTTGATCCGTAAGCCGGGGCGGAACTGGCGGCCGGGACGCAGGTCCGGCACGAAGGCGTCCAGGACGACGCGGCGGAAGCGCCGGCGCTGGGCGGGGGTGAGGTGCTGGAGGTCGGCGGTGAAGCGGGGAAGGGCTCGAAGGTGGGCACGGTGGTCTCCTCCGGGCAGCACGACGAAGCCCCCGGCGGTTGCCGAGGGCTGCTGTAGGCGGTGCTCGTTGGTGGCGCTCGTTCCTTGGCGCGTGGTGATGCTCAGTGGCGCCGGATGGTGTCGTTCGGGTCGTGATGTGCGTGCTGCCGGAGAGCGATGACATTCGCGTCCGGCCCGGGTCCGCTTCCCGCCCGGCGGGCCCCGGTGAAGAAAGTTCGGCCGCTGCTCCCGCCTGGCGGGACGCCGGGCTGATCGGCCTTTTCTTGCAGGTCAGAGCCGTGTGGCGTGGTCTGCATGACAGTGGATATCAGGGTGATCCGGGCCGGTCAGATGTACCGCTACTACCTCCGCGAGGCCGTTGTCGGCGACGGACGCCGCCCGGCCCGCACGCCGCTGCGCGCCGCCCAGGAGCAGGCCGGTGTCCCGGTCGGGCGATGGATGGGCCGCGGCCTGGCCGTGCTCGGACTCGCGCCGGGTGAGGAGGTCACCGAGGCGCAGCTGCGGAACCTGTTCGGCGAGCGGGGCCGCCACCCGTACGCGGCCCGGCCGGCTTCCTGCGCGACTGTTCCTCGAAGTTCATCTGGTCCCGCGTCACCGGCAGTGAGTGGAGCCTGGCCCCCACCAGCACTGAGCTGGCGCCAGGAGGCGACGAGCCCACCTCGCCGAGGGAAACCCGCGTCCGAAGGCTCCTCCGCAACCCCACACGCAGCATCTTCTTCAGAACGCTCAAAGCAGCCCTCATCCGCTACTCCGACTCGCTCACTGCGTGACGCTGTCGGGGATTCAGAGCGGGGCCGGCCTGACCGGCGGGCGCCGGGTGAGAAGACGATCACTCTCCAGGAAGGACACGCCGACGGACGGAAGGCGCTCAGACACCGAAGACTGACGGGCCGACCCCGCCACAGATCATGCTGATGCATCTCTGTAGTTGTTGCAAGCTCTTCGCAATAGAGGCATAGGCTGTTCCCTGACGATCACTCACCCGGAAAGGGGACGTGCCTGATGGGCACCTACGCGCTTCCCGACATGCCCTACGACTACGCCGCGCTGGAGCCGGCCATCACCGGGCAGATCCTGGAACTGCACCACGCCAAGCACCACGCCGCCTACGTCAAGGGCGCCAACGACACGCTGGAGCAGATCGCCGAGATCCGCGACAAGGACCAGATCACGCCCACCTCGCTGGTCGGCCTGGAGAAGACCTTCGCTTTCAACCTCTCCGGCCACGTCCTGCACTCGATCTTCTGGCAGAACCTCTCTCCCGACGGCGGCGACCGCCCTGACGGCGCCCTCGCCGACGCCATCGACGAACACCTCGGCGGCTTCGAAGCCTTCAAGAAGCAGCTGACCGTCGCGACCGCGTCCGTCCAGGGATCCGGCTGGGGCGTCCTGGCCTGGGAGCCTCTCGGCAAGCGCCTGATCGTCGAGCAGGTCTACGACCACCACGGCAACGTCGGCCAGGGCACCACCCCGCTCCTGGTCTTCGACGCCTGGGAACACGCCTACTACCTGCAATACAAGAACGTCCGCCCCGACTACGTCACCAAGCTCTGGGACCTCGTCAACTGGGAAGACGTCACCGCCCGCTACACCGCAGCAACCAGCGCCTGATCCAGCAGCGCAGCACCACCCGGCGGGCCGGGAAGCCACCACGGCTTCCCGGCCCGCATCGTTCGGTGACCGTCGCACTCATCCTCACGAGCGATTCGCGAACCCCTGATTCGCCACAGAACGTGACCGCCACGCGCCCGGACTCGCCAACTAGCGTTCACCGGACCCGCCAACAAGGAATCAACGAAACGCTCCTACCTTGTGCTTCGGGAGCTCAGCCTCGCCATCTATCGATCAAAGTCACAGCGCCATTCGCGGCGCCCCCCTTGTCCACCTCCGCTACCTGCGACATCCCGCACCAAAAGGGACAGCGCCCGGGGAGGAGAGATCTCCGTCCCCGGGCGCTGCCCGGCCGGCTTCCGACTCAGTTCAGGCCGTAGCCGCTCCGAAATCCCGCGCTGACGTTGCCGCGGATGTCGTCGAGATACTGGCTCACCTGGTCGACCTCCTGCATGCACTCGATCAGGAAGCCGGCCGTGATCCACGCGGTGTGTGCCCCGGCGCCGCTCGCGAGGCACCACCGCTTGAGGTACCGGCTCGCCACCGTCACCAGCTTCTCGGTGACGTACGCGGACTCGCAGTCGGCGTGCTCGTCGGGCACGGCGGTGAGGTAGTCGGCCAGCAGCAGTGCACCGAACTCACCGATCAGCCGTGCCAGCTCCGGGCCGTCGGCGTGGAACTCCGCCAGCGCGGCCTTCTCCTCCTCGCTGCCCTGCTCCCGCCAGACCAGCTCCACGTAGTCGGCGGCCCGCCGGATCTGCTCCGGGGCGAGCTGGGGGACCCTGGGCGACGTCGTCTCCATGACGGCTCCTTGCTGTTCGCTGGCCGGATGCCTGGTGCGCCCGGCCGGTCGTCCTACGGTGCGCGCCCGGCCCTGTGGACAGAGACCGCGCTCCGGGACGCGGTGCGGGCGTGACTCCGGTCACGGACAAACTCGGACTGCAAGGGGCGACCAAGGAGGAATCGGGCGCAGGTTGTCGGTGGCCGTCAGACGACGGTCAAGGGGTGCCTTCTCACGGTGGCTCCGGCCCGTGCACAGTCCGCGCGCGGGCCGGACGACCGCCGACCCGGCCGCGTACGGCCGGAGAAACCCGAGGACGCGATGACCACCGCACCCGACCCGCACACCCCGCCGGTCCTGGCGGACACCGCTGCGACGGCAAGCCCTGCTCCGAGCCCCGCGACAAGCCCCGCTCCCAGCCCCGCAGCCTCCAGCCGTCGTCTGACGGTTGTTGCTGATCAGACCCCCGATTCGCCTGCCCCGGCCGGTTGCAACTCCTCTTCTACAGGTACTGATGTACCTGGAGAAGCGTCCCGGCCCCGGAAGGCCGCGGCGGCGAAGGCCGGCGCGGACCTCCGCGGCGAGGTCCTGCTCACCCTCGCCCGGCTGCGCCTGGCCACACCCCGCCAGCTGAAGGCGCTGCTGCTGCCCCACCAGCAGGACACCGACCACGTCCGCCGCGCGCTGCGCAACCTGCTCGCCGAATCCCCGGCCCTGGTCGGCCGGACCCACCGTGCCCAGCAGAGCTACTGGTACTGCACCCCGGCGGGCCTCGCCGAAGCCGCCGCCTCCGGTGAGCTCGCGTCGCCGGTCGGCCGGACCACGGGCAAGCGCATCGCGGCCAGCAAGACGGGCCTTCGGGAACACGGCCTCGCCCTGGTCGACACCGTCATCGCCTTCCACCAGGCGGAGGTGGCCGATCACGCCGACTGGCGGGTGGAAGTCGCCCACCCCACCCCGGCCGGGAACCTGGTGCCCGACGCCGTGGTGCTCCTGGCCAACGGCGCCAGCGCGTTCGTGGAGATCGACCGCACCATGTCCTACGCCGGCCTGCTCGCCAAGCTGGAGCGCTACGACGCCTACCGCAACGCACCTGCGTCCGGGCGCGGCAACGCCGCCCGCCCCCCGCGCAACCACTGGCAGGAGACCTACGCCGGTCCGTCACTGGAGCGGACCTTCCCGCTGCTGCTGTTCGTCTTCGCCCCGGCCAAGCGCCGCGCGGCCCCGGAAACGAGGGAGGCCGCCTTCCACGACCGCGCCCGGCCGAACTGGAAGATCACCGTGGCGACGACGACCCTGCACCAGCTCACCCATGACGGGGCCGACCGGCCGGTGTGGCGGATCGTCGGCCGCGGCGAGGAGGACCGGCGGGTGCTGGCCGCAGCGCCCAAGCCGCGGTGAGCACAGCGGGCCCGGCCTTCACCCAGGCCGGGCCCGCCGGCACTCCCCGGTGGTCGGTAGCGGCTGGGAAGCTGACCGGATGAACGGAGACGAACGAAGCCTGCTACCGGGCCATGGACTATCTGCTGACCATCGAGCCGGCCCTGGCCAAGGAGGCGTACTTCCAGGTCACCGACCTGCTCAACCTGGAGGTGGACCTTCTGTTCTTCGACACGACCTCCACGTATTTCGAGACCGAGGACGCCGACGAGCCCGTCGCCCGCGACGAACGCGGCGAGCGTCTGGCGGACGGCGTGCCGACCGAAGACGCGTCACGGCATGACGGGTTCCGCACGCACGGCAAGTCCAAGGACTCCCGTGACGATCTGCCGCAGGTCGTCATCGGGATGGCCGTCACGCGCGACGGGATCCCGGTGCGGGTGTGGTCCTGGCCGGGCAGCACCGGCGACCAGGCCCTGATCCGCCAGGTCCGCGACGACCTGCGCGAGTGGACGCTCTCGAAGGTCGTGTGGGTCGCCGACCGAGGCTTCACCTCCGCCGCCAACCGCCGGGCGCTGATGCGCGGGGGCGGCGGCTACATCATCGGCGAGAAGCTCCGCACCGGATCACCCGAAGTACGCGCCGCCCTCTCACGGCAGGGCCGCTATGCCACCGTGCGCGACAACCTCCAGGTCAAGGAGGTCAACATCGGCACCGACGACCGGTTCGTGATCTGTTTCAACCCCGACCAGGCCACCCGCGACGCCGCGATTCGTCAGCGGATGGTCGCTCAGCTCACAGAAGCGATCGAGGGCACTGACAAGCTGCCGCGGCCCGAACGCGACAAGCTGGCCGGGGTGTTGTCCACCAAGCCCGGCCTGAAGCGGTTCCTTCGCGCCACCCCGGGCGGCCTGCTGCGGGTGGACAAGAAGAAGATCGCCTCCGAGGCCAACCTGGACGGGAAGTACCTCCTGCGCTCCTCGGATCCGAAACTGTCGGCCGAGGACATCGCGCTGGGCTACAAACAGCTCCTGGAAGTCGAGCGCGGCTGGCGCGACATGAAGCAGATCCTGGACCTGCGGCCGGTCTACCACCGCCGCGAGGACCGCATCCGCGCCCACGTCCTGCTGTGCTGGCTCGCCCTGCTGTTGATCCGCGTCGCCGAGACCTCCACCGGCCAGACCTGGAACCGCCTGCGCGCCGAGCTCCAGCGCCTGCACGCCGTCACCTACAGCGGCCCGGCCGGCACCTTCCGCCAGTCCACCGACCTGACCAAGCCCCAGCGCGACATCTTCACCTCCCTGAACGTCACCCCGCCCAAGAAGATCATCGATCTGACCGCAGGCCGCTGACCAGGCACTATCCACCCGCCTAGTGACACGCCATCTCGGCGTGCTCACAGGCATTTCCGCAGGTCAAACCGCATTCCCGTGTCCTAGTCGACACCGCTAACTGTGGAACTCAGGAGCGACTTGTCGCCGGGCAGCGGTACGGCCGGGATCTGTCCAGGGTGATAGGTTCGCCGGTCCTTGTCGCTCGGGAACAGCAGGCATGCCTCGCCGGTGGAGTCGGTGTCGATCGGTCTGGCTTCTCCGTCGGAGTAGACAGCCCACGCCACCACTGGGTCAGCGATCGATGTTCCGTCGTCCGGATCCTGCCACTCCGTCATCCAGCCCCCGCCCGGGACGACACCGATGATCTGGCGGCGCTCACGGATTTCCTTGAAACCCTCAATGTTCCGTGCACGTCGCAGGTCGTTGCGCCACAGCACCAGAGGTCGCCTTCGTCGTCCCAGGCGTGCACAGGGCGAGACTCATCGGGCAGGTTGCCGCGATCGAAGATAGCTTCGGTAGGCACGGTCGCCGGAATCATGAGGCCTCCACAGGTCGGTGATCTGCCAGTCTCACGGGCTCACGTCGTCAGTAGGGCTGGCCAACCGGATTCGGCCGGTTTTCAGTTCCTGGTGCTGTCGGCAGGGTGTCCGGCCCAAGCCCGATGGTGGGACGCGACGTGACAGTCCCTCGCGCAGGCGGCCTCGTAGGACGCCGACGCGTCTTCTGCCCCCTCCAGCCCTCGCAGACGTGTGTTCGATCGTTCCGTGAGCCGTCGGGCTATCAGGATCGGTGGGCGCAGCCACGTCCCGTGCTCTTCCCGAGCAGTGCCGTCACCGGTTCGCGGTCCTCCCCAGTGGCCGATGCGTTGCCTGCTCGGCGTCCCGAGCTGAGGGTCGGATCTCGGGTGCGCGTGCCTCGGGCCGGGTGGCTGCCGTGGTGATCAACGCCTTGACTCGTTGCGCGAAGCCGGCCCCGGGGAGGGGTAGTTCGGTTTCGGGTTCGCGGAGGTAGCCGGCGGCTACCGCGTCCGGGATGTAGGCCATGAGTCTGAGGACTGCTGCCGACTTGGTGCGTGCGGTGTTCGCGGAGAGGTGGCGCAGGACTCGGAGGATGGTGGTGGTGGAGGTGGAGGTGATGACGTGGTTGGCCGGGTGCCACCGGCCGGCGCAGTACGGCTCGGGGCTGCCGTCAGGATTGGGGGCTGGTGATCCGGGCGGGGGTTGGACGTCGTCCGTCTGGTGGTGCCACCAGTTGGCTGCGTCGCTTTCTCCTTGGGCGAGGTGGTGGAGGTAGAGGCAGTAGGCGGCGGCGGCTTGCCCGGCGCCGGCGGCGTACTGCCACCAGAATCGTGCGCCTTCGTCGGTGTCGGACAGCTGCAGGACGCAGGCGAGGGCGAGGGCGCTGCGGGGTTCGGGGACCTGGTCGGTGAGGAAGTCGGCGACGGCGGTGGGCGGGGTGTGGGTGAGGAGGGTTTCGCACAGGGCGCGCAGGTCTTCGGCGGCCCCGTTGTGTGCGGGGTTTTGGGCAGAGGCGGGCGCGGGCGGCCGTACGCCGGTCGCGGGTGTTGCGGGAGTGGGGGCAGCAGTTTCGCGGGGGATGGTGCGGTTGCGGACGAGGAGGGCTCTGGAGAGGAGTTCTTCGATGTGGCTCACAGGGTGGTCCCTTCGGTGCTGGGCGGGGGGATGACGCTCTCCAGGAAGCGGGTGGCGTGGCGTTCGTCGGAGCGGACGGTGGCCAGGGAGGTGCCCAGGAGGGCGGAGACGGACTCGTGGGTGAAGCCGCACAGGCGGCGCAGCACGATGACGTCGAGCTGGCGGTCGGGCAGGCGGCTGATCGCGGCGAAGAGTTCGAGGGTCTCGGTGAGCTGGTGCGCGTGGTCGGCCGGGTCGGTGAGGGTCTGCAGGGCGACGGTGTCGAAGGCGGCGTCACCGAGTTCGGGCCGGCCGTCGCGGTGGGGGGCGCGGGCCATGACCGTGGTGCGCAGGACGTTCCAGGCGTAGCGGCGGGTGTCATGGCTGGCGAGGGCTGCGTTCCAGGACAGCCACAGGCGGTCGAAGGTGTCATAGACCGCGTTCTCGCGCTGGTCGTCGTTGAGGAAGACCTGGGCGTAGAGCAGGTAGTCGTTCTCGACGAGCTCGCGGAAGGCCCGGTGTTCCAGGGGCGGGGCCGCGTGGGAGGCCGTCAGGGTGGTGCGGTTGGTGCAGCCGTTGATCCACTCGCTGCTCTTGTGGGTTTCCAGGGCTGCCTGGCTCCACAGCCGGTACAGGGGCCAGTTCGGCATGCCCAGCTCGTCGGCGAGCCGGAAGACGATCTCCCAGCGGGGGTAGAGGCCGACACCGCGCAGCAGTTCGGAGATTTTTGACTTCGCGAAGCGGACCCGGCTGCTCAGCTCGTTCATGGTCAGGCCGCTGGCCAGGTAGGCGGTGCGCAGCGGGTCCAGCCAGGCGCGGTGGGCGCTGCTCACATTGTCCGCGATGGGCCCGAGTTTGCGTCCCGGGCGTGCGGGTGCGGGTCTGCCGGGTGGTACCGGGGGTTCGGTCGGCGTCACGGGGCGTCGTCCTCCTTGTCCGCGGCCGCGTCAAGGCGGGATCCGGCGCCGGTCGGGGGCGCGGTGTGGGAGCGGACGGTGTGAACGATCTGCTGCACGGTCAGGGCGAGGGCCGGGGCGAGCGCGGCCACCGCGGCCGTCTGGCCCGCGGCCACCATCACCACGCTCCAGGCGAACACCGTCACCGTGACCGTGGCGACCACTATCTGGCGAGGCTTCATACAGAGACTTCCCCTCGTACGTCTTCGAGATCAGCCATGTGAACCCGGCGGCCCCATCCGGAGAGGGCACGCCGGTGCCCCGGGCAGGCGGGTGCCGAAGCCGCCACGCCGGGGAGGGCAACCAGCATGGTCACATGGGAAGTTGCTACGCCTCGTGATCAAAGAATCACGGAACAATAGGAACAATGGGAGATCGGTCCGATCCCGCCGCGGCCTGTGAAGCACCGGCGGCCGGCGGAGACAAGCGCGCTGACGGGTGGAAGTTCCCGGTTCTCCTTGCAATTGCACGCCGAAACGACGTCAATGGAACATGACGCCTTCGGTGTCAGCCTTCCATCCGGAAGGGCCCGTCCCCGTGCCGAAACAATGGGGAAACGGGCATCCGCTCTCGCCTGGCCGGCCTTAGAGGCCAGGCGAGAGCGCAACCCCATACAAGGGGCACGACGACCGTAGACCACACCACTGACACTCCCCCGGGCGCCGCCCGTGCCCCTCGCCGGGCAGCGACGGGACGGAGCACCCTCGGGGACGAACTGTCAAGAGGCAGCCCGGGCGCCCCCACGGCACACATCACCGTTGGGGCGTGGACCGGGGCATGGCTATGCCCCCGCTGGAGGGGGAGCCAGCGAGGGCTGTGCCGCCTCATCCGCCTGGGGAAGGGCGACAAGAGGCAGGCAGCCACCGTCCCTGGGAGGTGCCGGACTCCGGCACAGGGAGAACCGGTGGGACGGTGGTGCGGTCACAATGCGCCACAGTGGCGAGAAACAGCAAGAGTCCGGACAAGCAGAGATTCCACCGCACCGGACGGCAAGCTGAGCTGTTCGCTTACGCGGCCGGTTCGTACGTCACGTTCCGGTCCGGACAGCCGGCCGCCGTCTCCTCCAGGGCTGCCACCTCCGCCTCGTCGGCCGTCAGGCTCCAGCGGAGCTTCGTGGCGACCCATTCAGCGACGTAGCGGCAGTGCACCTCAGCGGCCGGCGGCAACCACGTCGAAGGGTCCTGGTCGGACTTGGACCGGTTCGAGCGGGCGGTGACCGCGACCAGGCTGGCGGCCGCGCCCTGGTCGTTGGCGTAGGCCTCGCGGCGCTCCGGCGTCCACGCGGACGCACCGCTGTCCCAGCTCTCCGCGAGCGGCACCATGTGGTCGATGTCCAGACCAGAAGCGGAGGTCACCCACACCTGGTCGTAGTACGACCACCAGCTGCCGCCCGTCAGGCGGCACCGGGGCCCGACCGCGGGCGGCTCGACCGCCTCTGCGATCAGGACTTCGTTGCGGGTGGAGCAGCCGTCGGCCGGGTCGTCTCCGGTGTTCCAGTGGCGGAAGGCGTCGCGGTTGTAGCCGTCGCGGGACTCGGTGTCCACCGGCAGCCGGGTGACGGCTTCGGTCAGGGGAAGCGTCTCCGCGGCGTGAACGGGAGAGGACACGGTGAAGGGCAGGGCAGCGAGGGAGGCGGCGGCCAGGCCGCGCAGCACAGTGGTGAGCATGAGCCGTTGATAACGGCCCCGGAGGGGGCGCTGTCGGGCGTTCCTCGAGTGCGCCGCCCGTGTGGGTGGAATGGTCGTACCGGAAACGGCGAGGCGCAGCGCTCGTGCAGCACGCGGCGGACGAGTCAGCACGCATGTTGCTGCGTACCCGGCCGGGTGACGCTGCCCGAACGCGAGAACTCTGGCGGGCACCGGCGCGTCGTGCCGGGTATGAAGCCGATCAACGAGGCGCATGTAGCGGAGCCGGGACTCGCGGTCGTGGAGGTCGCCGCCGCCGATGACGAGACAGCATTCGCGGTCTAGGAGCTGCTCGCCACACGGTGGGCGATCGCGGCGGCGGACCGCACCACGCGCGAGCCGGGCGAGGCGGGTGTCCGGCTGCGCTGTTTCCTGGACCTGCGGCAGCACGCCGGGCACGAGGCCGACGACCGGGTGCCTAGCAGTTACTGATCAACTGCGCGCTGCCGGACCGTGTCCACCATGAGCCCGTCCGGCCCGAGCGCCGTCCCGATCCCCCTGCACATCGCCGGCGAAGCGCCGGCGCCTCCGGCCCCCGACGTGATCGGCACGTCCGCCGGGGCGGTGGAGCCGCGGTGGAAGGATCAGGAGACGGGCGACTGCGCGGCCGTCCTGTCCCCCGTCCTCGGACCCGCCACCGGCCTTGAGCCCTACAAGCGCTACGCCGCGGGAGCCCGGAAGCGTGGGGAGACCGCCCTCGTCGTCGCCTGCACCGGCGCGGGCGAACGCAGGCACAACGTCTTCTCCGGACACGTCGCCCCCGGCATCCACCTGCCCCACTACTACGGCTCGATCTCCGCCAACCCGCTCCCCACCAACGTGAACCCCGAACTCGCTGACGGCCTGGACCACGCCGAACACGAACTCGGCACCCGGCTGCTCAACCGTCCCCCGGACACCTGGTTCCGCCTGACCTACCTCAAGGACAGGCCCTCGCACCCCGGATCTGCCAGGATGTGGCCGCCGCCGGGGGAGGGGGAACTGCGCCCGATCCTGGTCGACGGCCTCGGCCACCCGGTGGCGGGCGTTTGGATGCCGACGGGCGGCAGTGCCCGGTGGTTCGTAGTTCCCCACGGCACCGACCAGCAGCTGCTGGTGGAGTGGCTGGTCCATCACGCGCTGCCCGCGTACGTGCCCGGCGCGCTGACCCGCGCCCGCTCGAACCTGGTGCGCGACCCGGCACTCGCCACCGACGCCGAAGCCCGGCTGGTCGAGACGATTGCCGAGGAGCAGCGCGCCCACGAGCGGCGGCAGACCGAGCTGCAGCAGCAACTCACCGCGCTGCGGGCCGTGGCCGATCCCCTGCGCGACGGCATGCCGTTCGACACCGGCCGCCCGCTGGAGGATGCGGTACACGACGTCCTCGTGGCGGCCGGCGCCGCAGTGACCCGCCTCGACGACGTGTACGGCACCAAGTCGGCAGACCTACTGGCCGAGTTCGGCAGCCGCCGAGTCTTGGTCGAGGTGAAGTCGGCGAACAACCGGCCACCGCAGAGCCTGCCCGACAAACTCCTCAAGCACCTGAACACCTGGCCCGGTCTGACCGGGACCGAGCCTGTTGACGGCGGCGTCCTGGTGGTCAACTACCAGATCAAGCTCCACCCTGCGCAGCGGGACACCGAGGTCTACACCGACCGCGCGTTCGCCGACGCGCTGACCATGCCGGTGATCGGCAGCGCCCGCCTGTTCGACTGGTGGCGCCGCGAAGACTGGGATGCCGTGCGACATGCCGTCTTCGGCGACACCGGCGTCGCGCAGCCTCCCGAGATCGCCGCGCCGGGTGCCGACCCGAAGGCGTCCGGGCGGCCCGGCCTGCTCTCGCGCCTGCTCCGGTAGCCAGCAGACGCCGGAGCACGACGGGACACGTCAGACCTGCTCGGCGTTGAGGGGGTCCGGGATCGGGCGGGCCTCCACCAACACCAGCTGCTCGGCCAATTGCGGAGACACCAAGTACCAGCAGGACCGCCGTCAAGTCCCCGTCACCCGAACGGATTGCCGTCAGTCGGCGATCTCCTACGCTCCATGGGCGTGCCGTACCGTTTCCGGACTGCGTCCGCCCAGGGGAGGGCGCGGACAGGACCTGGGAGAGGATGGCGACGGGGTGGGCGGGGACGCGACGGAGACGTGGGGCGAGAGAGCGGTCTGTCGGACCGCAGACCCGGACGAGCTGTTCGTCGAGGGCGCGGCCCAGAACCGGGCCAAGGCCCTCTGCACCGGCTGCCCGGTGCGCACCGAGTGCCTTGCCTACGCCCTCGACCACCGGATCGAGCATGGAATCTGGGGTGGCATGACCGAGCGTGATCGGCGGGCCCTCCTGCCGCGGCGTCCGCTGGTCACGTCCTGGCGTCGACTGCTGGAGGCCGCGCGGTCCGAGCATGATCGGCTCGTGCGCCCCGACGATGATGCGCCGGACTGGGAAGCCACTGCTTGACGGCCCGCCCCGACGAGATCCCTACAGCACGTCGGCCTCGGCGTCGACGTACCCGAACGCGTGGGCCATGTGCACCAGGGCCTCCCGGAGCAGGTGCTGCCGCTCGGCCCGGTCCATGGCCGGCGCCGCGGTGATGATGACGGCCAGCTTCGGCCTGGGGCCGTTGTCGTTCGGCCCGAGGGGCCCCAGGTCGACGAGGGTGTCCAGGACCGGCAGGACGCCGTTCTCGGCGGGCTGTTCGCTCGTGATCCGCAGCTCGGTGGTGGGCGGTGCGGCCCACTTCAGGCTGGCCGGGTCGCCGACGACGTCGGGCAGCAGCTCGGCGGCTGTCTCCCACGCGGCGAGCAGCACGGCCTGGACCTCGTCGAGGCCCAGCTGCGTGTCACAGCCGGGTCGGAGGGCTACTGCCCACGCCTCCGGGTTCTCGATCAGGACGTCCGCACAGGCGACCACGGTGGACTCCATCGTGGTGGGCAGGGCGAGCATGACGGAGGCCGTCACAGCCGGGGTGCCGTCGGGCCCGGCAATCTTGCACGTGTAGCCGGCGGAGCGGCCCGAGTTGCCGAAAGGCCCCCGCTCCCACCGGGCGGCGGGCAGCTCTGCGCCCCGGCGGCGGGACAGGATCGTCACCGCGCCGGCCACCGCACTGTGCGGCAGCTGCTGCTCGAGCTGCGTGCGCCAGGACTTGTTGATCTCCAGTGTGCTCGCCTCGGCCCAGGGCAGGTTCACCAGGGCCCGCAGGCGCAGCGCCGGTGTCTGGCCACCGGTCCCGATCTCCGCCGAGCGGCCCTCGTTCAGGCTGAAGCGGGGATCCGGCTGCCACCGCCACACGCCACGTCCCGAGCACGTCACGTGCCCCGGACCCCACAAGCCGCCGTCGAGGTCCACGCGCCGGGCGTCGGCCGGGATCACCCACGGGGCAGCCGTGCCCGCGGGCGGGCGGGGGAATCCGACGGCCGCGAGCGGATCCTGACCGCCCGGCGCCCGCCGACCGGCTTCGACAATCGCCTGCCAGACCGGCTCGGCGACGACGACTGCGGGAAGATCGGGGACCAGGCACAGCACCCAGCCCGGCTCGCCGTCGACCTCGTGCCGGACATCCTGCAGCGCGGCCGCGCCCTGCGCCCAGGCCTCCCCGCCGGGCTTCCCCAGACCCGCGCCGGCGAGCTCCTCGTAGGCCGCCCTCATCTCCCGCTCACGGTCCGGCAGGCCTTGGCCGACGCGCGGCCCGCTGTCAGGCCCCGCTTCGGACACGGCTTGCCGGACGAGGTCGGCGAGAGCCTGGGCGGTGGGCATGCCGGAGGCCCGGACACCGGCGGAGAGCAGCTGCACGATCTCGGCCCGGGGCAGCCAGTACGTGCTGTCCCCGTCCCGCATCGGCACCGCGACCGTGTCCGGACGCGGAGCCCCGGGCTTGCCCACCGCGGCCGGCACGGCAAAGAGCGCATGATCGGTCTGCGCGGGGATCTCGATGAACAGCACCCGCTCGTCGCCCTCCGCCCCAGACCATCCAATGCGTACGCCGCGGGGAGCCGGGGAGACCCTCTGGCGGATCAGCGTGCGGATCTGGTCCGCGTTCACAGCAGCCGGGTCGACGCCGACGACATGGTCCAGGACCTCTTCGTCGTGCTCAAGTCGGGTGGCGATGCCGACGACGATGACCCCGCCGCCCCCGTTGGCGAAAGCGGCGACGTCCTTGGTCAGCTCCTCGACCGCCTTCGGATCGTCCGCCACCCGGTACGGAGCCTTCTTCGCGTCGAGCCACTGCGTCTCGCGCAGCCCGAGCAGAGAGCCGGGCCGATGGGCCTCCAGCTCGGCCAGGGCGCTCTTCAAATCGTTCACCACTTCGGCAGTATCCACTGGCGCACCGGCCTCCCGCACGGCTCCCCGCAGGCCCTGCGGAAGGCGGGCCGCCGCAGGCTGGTCGAGGTCGTCCGGCCCCGGGCGCCGCGCATGGCCGAGCGGCTGGCCGACGACATCTTCACCGCGCTCGACGAGCAGACCGTCGTCGTCCCGGGCACCGGCACCCTCGACGTGATCCTCCCGTCGCCGGCGAAGTCGCTGGCCGCCGTCCACGAACAACGCCGGGCGCTGGAAGCCCGGATCGAGGACCTGCTGGAGGCCCACCCTAATGGGCAGTGATGCGGGGCACCGCCAGGCCCACCCCGGCCCATCGAGGCCCTGAAAGAGACTGCGGGCCCCGCATCACTCTCGTGACGGTGGTCGGTTCCGGAGAAGCCGCACACACCCCCTGGGACTTGGATCCCTTGGTCAAGAGTCGGCCTCCGGGACCGTCCTCCGCCACGAGTTCGCGCCTCCACCGCATCCAGTCCGATGATCGGATCGTTGAGGTTTGTGGTCTGAGCCGCCCGCAGGGATCACCTCTCACTACGCCTGGAGCCGCCGAGCTCTGGAGCAGACCGAGGGCCTTGGAGGCCGCTGGGGTCACGAACGGCTGATCGGATGCAGGGCTATCGAGCCCTTCCATTAGGGAGACGCGTGCCCCCGCACGGCTGCGATCAGCAGCACGCCCCCGACCGAGAGGACGAACACGACACGATGACCGTCACCTGCGGAATCGACTGGGCCAGCGACCACCACGACGTCGCCCTGGTCGACCACGAGGGCACCTTGTTAGCCAGGGCCAGGATCACCGACGACCTCAACGGCCTGCACCAGCTCCTCGACCTCTTCACCGCCCAAGGCGATACCGCGAACGCCCCCATCCCCGTCGCGATCGAGACCTCCCGCGGCCTTCTCGTCGCATGCCTCCGCGCGACCGGCCGGCCCATCTACGCCATCAACCCGATGGCCGCCGCCCGCTACCGCGACCGCCATACGGTCACCCGCAAGAAGTCCGACCACCTCGACGCGATGGTGCTCGCGAACATCCTGCGCACGGACAAGGCCGCCCACCGGCAGCTGCCTGACGACAGCGAGCTCGCCCAAGCGGTCGCCGTCCTGGCCCGCGCCCAGCAGGACGCGGTCTGGGACCGCACCCAGGCCGGCAACAAACTCCGCTCCCACCTGCGCGAATACTTCCCCGGCTTCCTCGCTGCCTTCCAGCACAACCGCGAAGGGCTCACCAGCGGCGTCGCCCGCGCCGTGTTGGCCGCGGCCCCCACCCCCGAACAGGCGGGCAAGCTCACCCGCGCCCAGCTGCGCTCACTGCTGAAGAGGGCCGGCCGCCAGCGCGGCATCGAGGCGGAAGCTGAACGACTTCGCAACGCACTGCGCATCCCGCAGATGCGCCAGCCCCCGCAGGTCGAGCAGGCCATGGGACGTCAGACCACCGCCTTGCTCAGACAGCTCGATGCCGCCTGCACCAGCGCGGACGACCTCGCCGAAGCAACGGTGGAGTCTTTTGACACGCACCCGGACGCCGAGATCATCACCAGCTTTCCAGGGCTCGGGTCTCTCACCGGCGCCCGGGTGCTCGCCGAGATCGGCGACGACCGATCCCGATTCACCGACGCGAAAGGCCTCAAAGCCTTCGCCGGGGCCGCACCGGTCACCCGGGCGTCCGGCAGAAGCCTCGCGGTCATGGCCCGCAGGGTCAAGAACCAGCGTCTGGCCTCGGTCGGCTACGTCTGGGCCTTCGCTGCGCTGACCGCCTCACCCGGCGCCCGCGCCCACTACGACCGAAGGCGAACCGACGGAGACCGCCACACCGCCGCCCAGCGCGACCTCTTCAACCGCATGCTCGGCTGCCTCCACCACTGCCTCACCAAGCGCACCCCCTACGACGAACTCACCGCGTTCCCCACCCCGACCACCCCACAACTCACCACCGCCGCTTGACAGATCAACTGCATCGGATGTCTCTTTCCCAGGTCCTGACCTCGATGCCCGGCATCGGTGTCAGGACCGCCGCAGTCCTCCTGGCCACCGTCGGCGACGGCAGCAGCTTTTCCACCGCCGCCCACCTGGCCTCCTACGCCGGCCTTGCCCCGGCAACCCGCCAGTCCGGCACGTCGATCCACGGCGAGCACGCCCCCAGAGGCGGCAACCGGCAGCTGAAACGAGCGATGTTCCTCTCCGCGTTCGCAGCGCTCCACGATCATCCCGCATCTCGCACCTACTACGACCGCTGCCGAGCCCGCGGCAAAACCCACACCCAGGCCCTCCTCCGCCTCGCCCGCCACCGCATCAGCGTCCTGTTCGCCATGCTCGGCGACGGAACCTTCTACGAACCGAGGAGCCCTCGACTCGCTTGACGAAGGACATAGAGGCACCCCCCCGGTCCCGGTGGTTGAGGAGGAGCTGCCCCCGTGGGCCAGCAACAGCGGTTTCTGACCAGGCGTCGGCGTACCCCCAGCCTTATCTTTCCGAGGACAACCCGATGACGCACTGCTTGGCCCCGCAGCACGCGGGGGACGCGGCCCATCCCTGCATCCGGCTGATGCTGGGCGGCGACTCCCCCCAGGGCACCTTCACCAGCTCGTGGACGTGGGCGGCGGTCATCGGCCTGGCCACCTTCGTCGTCACCACGTGCGTCTCCATCGACCAGGTACGCAAGAGCCGCCGCGCCAAGGAGGCCAAGCGCTACCAGCCGGACTACGACCTCCTCAACGAGACCGTCGTCGTGCTGGACAAGCTGGCCGGCACCGCCGCGCAGAAGGCCGATCTGGTCCGGCTCAACCAACTCCTCAGCCGCGTCAAGCAGGCCGAACGGCGCTTTCCCGCGCTGCCGTTCGGTGCCGTCGTCGCGCACCTCGACAACTACCGGAAGGCCACGCTGCCGGACGACTTCCGGCGCAAGCTGCTCGGCAAGAAGATGCCCCTGGACGAGTTGCTGGGTCTGTCGCGTCAGCAGGGCGCCGCCATCGCCGGGGCCCTCGCCGCCATCGCACAGGTGCTGAGTGAGATAGACCGGCGCACCGCCTGAGACACGGCGGCCTCACCGGCGCGACGGGGCGAGCGTGCGGCGGGCGAGCAGTGCGGCCGTGCCGTAGGCGGCGGCCGTGATCAGGAAGGAGGTGCGTGCCACGCGGTACCAGTCGTCGGGGTGTGCCAGCACGATGCCGGTGACCGCGACGCCGACCAGTCCGCCGAACTGGCGGTTGGCGTTGAGCATGGAGCCGGCGATGTTCGCGCGGTCCGTGCCCGCCGCCTCCATCAGGGCGAAGGTGACGGCCGGGGCGCCGACGCCGACGCCGAGGTTGGCGAAGCCGACGGCGGTGGCCAGCAGCCAGTACGGCGTGGAGTCGCCGACGCCCAGCAGCGCCGCGGACGCCACGCCCGCCAGGGCCAGGGCGGCGATCAGCAGCCGGCGCACACCCCAGCGGTGGCTGTAGCGGGCGAAGAGCAGGTTGCCGAGCAGCGGGCCGGCCATCATGGGCAGCATTTGCAGGCCGGCCACGAACGGCGGGACGCCGCGCGCGTTCTGGAGGAACAGGCCGAGCATGTAGATGCCGCCCATCACCCCGAAGTTGATGAGGAAGCCGACGAGGTTGGCGGCGGTGAAGCGGGCGTCGAGGAAGAGGCCGAGGGGCACGACGGGTGCCCGGCTGCGGCGCTGCTGCGTCACCAGGGTGACGGCCAGTACGACGGCCGCCGCGCCCGAGAAAAGGACGGGCGGGGACGACCAGCCGAGCGCGGGACCCTCGATGAGGGTGAAGGACAGCGCCACGAGGACGAGGACGCCCAGGGCGTTGCCCAGGACCGGGGGCCGGACCCGGCGGGCCGGGATCGCCGCGATGTACCGCCTGGTCAGGAGGGCGCCGGCGAGGCCGATGGGCAGGTTGAGCAGGAAGATGCTGCGCCAGCCGAGCGCGCTGACCAGCACGCCTCCGATTACCGGGCCCAGCGCGGTGAACGTGGACACGATCGCCGTCCACAGGCCCACCATGCGGGTGCGCACGGCGGGGTCGGCGAAGGAGGTGGTGAGCAGGGTCAGCGAGGCGGGCATGAACAGGGCGGCGCCCGCGCCCTGCACCAGCCGCGCGGTGATCAGCACCGGGCCGTCGGGGGCGAGTCCGCACGCGGCCGACGCCACGACGAACACCACCATGCCCTGGAGGTAGATCCGCCGGGCGCCGAAGCGGTCGGCCAGCGAACCGGCGAGCAGCAGCAGGGACGCGAAGGTCAGTACGTATCCGTCGATGACCCACGTCAACTGGGACACGCTCAGGGGTAACAGGGTGCGGATCCGCGCCCCGGCGATGTTCACGACGGTGGCGTCGACCGTCGCCATGACGAACCCGGCCGCGAGAGCGGCCAGTCGAACGCCGGGTCCGCCGCCGGGCCCGAGGGTTCGGCCGCCGGTGTCTTCCCTGGTCTGGTCGCTCACCGCGTCGCCGGTCATGGTCTCCTTCTCGGTCAGTTCAGTTTCAGTGTGGGGTTGCGCAGGTCGAGCCAGGTCGCGAGGTCGAGCGAGCGTTCCAGCACGGTGCGCTGCTGGAGGCTGATGGTGTCCTGGTCCGCGGCCACCGCCTCGGTCAGCCGCTCCCGGCTGCACAGGGCCAGCGCCGGGTGGTCCCCCGCGAGCAGGTCGCGGACCTGGGTCTTGACCACCGCGAGGTAGCGGGGGTCGAAGGTGCTGGGGTAGCCGCTCTTCCGGCGGTCGGCCACGGACGGCGGCAGCACGTCGCGCGTCGCGGCGCGCAGCAGGCTCTTCTCCCTGCCGTCGAACGCCTTCAGCGACCATGGTGTGCCGAACACGTACTGCACCAGCCGATGATCGCAGAACGGGACGCGCACTTCGAGGCCGGCCGCCATGCTCATCCGGTCCTTGCGGTCGAGCAGCGGCTGCATCTTCCGGGTCACGTTCAGGTAGCAGATCTCGCGCATCCTGCGCTCCAGGCCGGTCTCGCCGTCCTTGACCGGGACGTCCCGCAGGGCGGCGCGGTAGTGGTCCCGGACGTAGGTGTCCAGGTCGAGGCGGCGTACCAGGTCGTCGTCCAGGAGTCCGCCCGCCTCGAACAGGGAGCCCTTGCCGGCGAGCCAGGGGAAGGTGTCCGCGTAGCGGAACTCGTCGCGGTGGAACCAGGGGTAGCCGCCGAACAGTTCGTCCGCCGCCTCCCCGGAGAGCGCCACCGTGGAGTGCTCCCGGACGGCCTTAAAGAGCAGGTACATCGAGTTGTCGCGGTCGCCGATGCCGTTGGGGACGTCCCGGGCGCCGACGGCCGCCCGCCGTACCCGGGGGTCGGCCAGCGCGTCGCCGTCGAGCAGGACGTCCCGGTGGTCGGCGCCGACGTGCCCGGCGACCTCATGCGCGTACGGGGTGTCCAGCGTGGGGGCGAGGTCGATGGCCCTGAAGTGCTCCGCCTGGCCGGGGAAGTCGACGTTGAAGCTGCGGACCGGCTCCCCACGCTCCCGGAGCCGCCGGGCCGCGAGGACGGTGATCACGGAGGAGTCGAGTCCGCCGGAGAGCAGGGTGCAGCGGGGCACGTCCGCGACGAGCTGCCGGGCGACGATGTCCTCCAGCAGCTCCCTGATGTGGGCGACGGTGGTGTCCCGGTCGTCGGTGTGATCACCGGCCTCCAGCCGCCAGTAGGCGTGTTCGCGCAGGCCGCCGGCGTCGACCACGGCGACGTGTCCGGGGCGCAGCTCCCGCATGCCGTCCCAGATCGCGTGCCCCGGGGTCTTGGCGAAGGAGAACATCTCCCGCAGTCCGTCCAGGCCGACGACGGCGGGGCAGAGCGGGTTGGCCAGGATCGCCTTGGGTTCGGAGCCGAAGAGGACGCCGTCCTGGGTCTCGTGGAAGTAGAAGGGCTTGACGCCGAGCCGGTCCCTGACCATGACCAGTCGCTCGGTGCGCGCGTCCCAGACGGCGAAGGCGAACATGCCGTTGAGGTGCTCGCCGACCGCCTCGCCCCACTCCAGGTAGCCGCGGAGCACCACCTCGGTGTCCGAATCGGTGGTGAACCGGTGTCCCCGACGGCCGAGTTCGGCGCGCAGTTCGGTGTAGTTGTACGTCTCCCCCGAGTAGACGATCACCACGGCGCCGTCCGGGGTGTCCGCCCGCATCGGCTGCGCGCCGCCGGGCAGGTCGATGACGGCGAGCCGCCGGTGGCCGAGGGCGGCGTGCCGGTCCGTCCAGGTGTCCGCCGCGTCGGGGCCCCGGCAGGCCATGGTCCCGGTCATCGCGTCGAGGACCGGTGACTGCCGCGTCAGGTCCCGGCGGTACGAGACCCAGCCGGCGATACCGCACATGGGGTCAGCCCTTCCTCACGTGGATGACGTCTGCCGGGCAGACGTCGATGGCGTCCTCGACGGCCTCCTGGGCGTCGTCGGGGGGCGTGGGGTCCAGCAGCACCACGATGCCGTCCTCGTCCTGGTCGAAGACGTCCGGTGCGACCAGGACGCACTGTCCCGCGCCGCAGCACCGGTCCGCGTCGATGGAAATCCTCATGGTTGTCCTCCTCGGGCCTCGGCCCGTTCGTCCGTCCGGCCAGCCAGTCACCAGGTGACCGGAAGCGCGTGGCAGCCGTAGACCAGCATGTCGCTGCGGAACGGAACGTCCGCGAAGTCCACCGCCAGCCGCAGTTCCGGGAAGCGGGCCAGCAGGGTGTTCAGGGCGATCTCCAGCTCGGCCCGGGCCAGTGACTGGCCGAGGCACTGGTGGACGCCGTACCCGAAGGCGATGTGGTGCTGGGCGTTGCGGCGCCGGATGTCGAAGGTGTCGCCGTCGGGGAACTGTCCGGGGTCCCGGTTGGCGGAGGCGACGGCGCAGACGATGCCCTCGCCCGCCTTGATGAGCCGGCCGCCCACTTCGACGTCGGCGGTCGCGGCGCGGCGCGGTCCGCTGCGGGTGATGCTGTGGAAGCGCAGCAGTTCCTCGACGGCGCCGGGCATCAGGGTGGGGTCCGCGCGCAGTTCGGCGGTGGCCCGGGGGTGGCGGATCAGGGTCAGCGCGCCGAGTCCGATCATGTTCGCGGTGGTCTCGTGCCCGGCGATCAGCAGCAGGGTGGCCGTCCCCCGCACCTCCTCCCGGGTCAGCTCGCCGCCGCCCATCCGGTCGTGCACCAGCTCGCTGAGGATGTCGTCGCCCGGGTTCTCCTCCTTGCCGGCGACCAGGCGGGCGAGGTAGGCGCGCAGTTCCTCGCGGGCCGCGGTGCGTTCGGCCTCGGTGTTGACCCGGGAGAGCACGGTGGCGGTGATCGACTGGAAGAGCGCGCGGTCCTCGTAGGGCACGCCGAGCAGCAGGCTGATGACCAGCGACGGGAGCGGCAGGGCGAGGGAGCGCACCAGGTCCACGGAGCCGTCCGGTCCGTCCTGTTGCCGCCGGTCCGCCATCTCGTCGCAGAGGCGGTCGGTGATCCGCTGGATGCGGGGGCGCAGCGCGGAGACGCTCTTCAGGGTGAAGGGGCGCGTCAGCATCCTGCGGCGGCGGCCGTGTTCGGGAGGGTCGGTGCGGATCAGGCTGCCGCCCTCGCCGGCGGTGACCATGCCGCTGCGGGGGTAGCCGGGCGCGTTCACGTCGGAGCTGAACCGGGGGTCGGCCAGGGCGCTGCGGATGTCCGCGTAGCGCGTCAGCAGCCAGGCCCAACTCCCGTCGGGCATGGTGACCCGGGTGACCGGGTGTTCGACCCGCAGGCGCGTGTACGCGTGCGGCGGGGAGAAGGGGCAGCCCGGTGGTGGCTCGGCGGGCAGGGGCTCGTAGGTCTGCGACGTGTCCACGTCAGTCCTCGTCAGTCCTTCGTCGTCGGTGTCGTCGTGCCGGCCGGGTGCGGCGCGGACCGGTGGCCGCCCCAGGAGATCAGGGAAGTGCCCATGGTCATGCCGCCGCCGAACCCCGCGAGCAGGACCAGGTCCCCGGCCGCCAGCCGGCCCGAGCGGTGCGCGTGGTCCAGCGCGAGGGGGATGGAGGCCGCCCCGGTGTTGCCGTGCCGAGTGACCGGCAGGTGCAGGTGGGCCCTGGGCAGGCCCAGATGGGTCCAGAGGTCCTTGAGCATGGCCCCGTTGGCCTGGTGCGGGACGAAGTGGCGGATGTCCTCCGGCGGGACGGACAGCTCGGCCAGCAGGCCGTGCACGGCGCGCGGCAGTTCCCGGGTCACGTAGTCGCGTACCTCGCGTCCGCGCATGCGGAAGTAGTGGTCGCCGCGGGCCAGGGGGCCGGGGGTGGCCGGCTGCCTGCTGCCGCCCGCGTCGACGCGGATGAGGTCGAGCAGCGTGCTGTCCGTGGCCACGCGCGTGCCGAGGAAGCCGCCCGCGCCGGTGACCGGTCCGAGCACCACCGCTCCGGCTCCGTCCCCGAAGAGGGGGGCGGTCCGGCGGTCCGCCGGGTCGACGACGCGGGAGTACACGTCCCCGCCGATCACCAGCGTCCGACCGCCGGTCCCGCCGTCCCCCAAGGACGCCATGCAGACCCCGGCCCGCAGGGCGACGACGAAACCGGCGCAGACGGCGTTGACGTCGAAGGCGGCGGCACGGTCGGCGCCCAGCAGGTGCTGGACGACGGCGGCGGTGGGGGGCTGGGGCCGGTCGGGGGTGGAGGTGGCGACGATGATCAGGGACAGTTCGGCGGGGTGGACCCCGGCGTTCTCCAGGGCCCGGCGGCCGGCTTCCGCCGCGAGGTCCGAGGTCGCCTGGTCGCCCCGCGCGTAGCGGCGCTCAAGGATGCCCGTCTTGCGTTCGATCCACTCCGGGGTGACGCCGGTCGCGGCGGCCATCTCCTCGTTGCCGACCGTGCGCTCGGGCAGGAAGGAACCGGTGCCCAGTATCCCGACGCGCGCCGGGGTCGGCCTGTTCGCGCTCACTGCCGCTCGTCCTCACCGGTTGCCGGCACCGCACAGGGTGCGCTCGATCTCGGTGGCGATGTCTTCCTGGCCGTCGACGAGGTAGAAGTGGCCGCCGGAGAAGACGTCCAGCCGGAAGGGTCCCTCCGTGTGGTCGGCCCAGTGGTGGAGTTCACCGGGTGCCACCCGTGGGTCGGAGAACCCCGTGAAGGCGCGCAGCGGGCAGTCCAGCGCGGGGCCGGGCACATAGGCGTAGGTCTCCGCCGCGTGGTAGTCGCTGCGGATCGCGGGGAGGAACATCCGCATCACGTCCGCGTCGCCGAACATCTCCGAGCCTGTGCCGTCGAGGGCGCGGATGTCGTCGGCTATCTCCTCGTCCGTGAGCCGGTGCAGTCCGGTGTCGACGTTGCGGTGGGGAGCGGGCCGCCCGGAGACGAAGAGGGCCTCGGGCCAGTGCCCGCTCTCCCGCAGCCTCAGCCCGACCTCGTAGGCGAGCGTCGCTCCCATGCTGTGCCCGAACAGGGCGTAGGGGCCGTTCACTCGCGGGCCGACCGCCTCGGCGACGCGGTCGGCCAGTTCGTGCAGGTGCGGGATGTTGGGCTCATGCCGGCGGTCCTGCCGTCCCGGGTACTGGACGGCCCAGACGTCGACGCGCGGGGCCAGGCGCTGGGAGAAAGGGAAGAAGAAACTGGCGGACCCGCCGGAATGCGGGAAACAGAGCAATTGGTGGCGCGCCTCGGGCGAGGGGTGGAATCTGCGCACCCAGGCGGTTTCTCTGACGGGTTTACCGACCACGCCGCCCACTCCTCATCGTTCGCGTCGTCATTCGTTGGTGTTCTTTGACTTCGCTCATGCTGCCCCACCGGTTCGGGGCCGGGCAATCCCCCTATTTCCGCCGGGCCTTCCGGTAGGGGGGCGGGTATGCGGGGCCGTCGACGTTAGGGGTTTTCCATGGGATTGCGGCCGCCTAATCTCGGGCCGGAAGGGTGTGTACTGCCCGGTCCCGCACTCGCCCCCCCCCCGGAGGAAATCACGTGAGGGAAATAGTCAACGCCATCGTCTCCGCCGAGGCGACGTCCGGTGACTACGCGGCGCTGGCGCTCCCGGACAGCTACCGGGGCATCGCCGTCCGCAAGTCCGACACCGGCATGTTCGACGGGCTGGCCTCGGGGGTGAAGGACCCGCGCAAGTCCCTGCACTTGATGGAGGTCCCGGTGCCCCAGCCGGGCCCGGGTGAGGCGCTGGTGGCCGTGATGGCTTCCTGCGTCAACTACAACACCGTCTGGTCGGCCCTGTTCGAGCCGCTGCCGACGTTCGGCTTCCTGGAGCGCTACGGCCGCACCAGCGAGCTGGCCGGGCGGCACGACCTGCCCTACCACGTCCTGGGCTCCGACCTGGCGGGCGTGGTGCTGCGCACCGGACCGGGGGTCAACTCCTGGAAGCCCGGTGACGAGGTCGTCGCCCACTGCCTGTCCGTGGAGCTGGAGTCCAGCGACGGCCATGACGACACCATGCTCGACCCCGAGCAGCGGATCTGGGGGTTCGAGACCAACTTCGGCGGTCTGGCGGAGCTGTCACTTGTGAAGTCCAACCAGCTCATGCCTAAGCCCCGTCATCTGACGTGGGAGGAGGCCGCCGCGCCCGGCCTGGTCAACTCCACCGCCTACCGCCAGCTCGTCTCCCGCAACGGGGCCCGGATGAAGCAGGGCGACAACGTGCTGATCTGGGGCGCCAGCGGCGGACTGGGCTCCTACGCCACCCAGTTGGCGCTGGCCGGGGGCGCCACGCCCATCTGTGTGGTCTCCAGCGCGCGTAAGGCGGAGGTCTGCCGGCGGATGGGCGCCGAGCTGGTCATCGACCGCTCCGCGGAGGACTACCGGTTCTGGAAGGACGAGCACACCCAGGACCCCGGGGAGTGGCGGCGGCTGGGCAAGCGGATCCGGGAGCTGACCGGCGGCGAGGACGTCGACATCGTCTTCGAGCACCCCGGCCGGGAGACCTTCGGCGCCTCCGTGTACGTGGCCCGCAAGGGCGGCACCATCGTCACCTGCGCCTCCACCTCCGGCTACCAGCACAGCTACGACAACCGCTACCTGTGGATGTCGCTGAAGCGGATCATCGGCTCGCACTTCGCCAACTACCGCGAGGCGTGGGAGGCCAACCGCCTCATCGCCAAGGGCAAGATCCACCCGACGTTGTCGAAGGTCTACCCCCTGGAGGAGACCGGGCAGGCCACCCACGACGTCCACCGGAACGTCCACCAGGGCAAGGTCGGCGTCCTGTGCCTGGCCCCCGGGGAAGGGCTGGGCGTGCGCGACGGGGAACTGCGCGCCCGGCACATCGACGCCATCAACCGCTTCCGGCCTTGAAGGTCCGGGACCGGTACCGGTACCGAGGAGGGGACAGGGGAATGGACGTGCAGGACACGGCGGAACCCGGCGGTGCCGTCGGGATCGTGGGGCTCGGGGCGGTCGGCGAGGCCCTGTTGCGCGAGGTGGCCGCCGCCGGGCTCCCGGTGGTCGGCGTGGACCACGACCCCGATGTCGTCGCGCGGGTCGAGCAGCGCCTCAAACGGGACGCCGCCGGCGGGGGGCTGGTCCCCCGGGCGGTGACCACCGAGACGGCCGCGCTGGCCGGCGTCGGGATCGTCGTGGAGGCGGTGCCGGAGGACCCGGTTGGCAAACGGGGCGTGCTGCGCCTGCTGCGCCGGAGCTGTCCGCCCGGGGCCGTCCTCGTCACCACGGCCTCCTCGCTGCCCCTGCTCCCGCTGGCCACGGCCACTGGCTGTCCCGAGCGCGTCGCCGGGCTGCGGCTGCTGCGGCCACCGGCGGCGGGCGGTCGCGCCGAAGTCGTCCGCACCCCGCTGACGTCCGGCGCGGCGGCCGGGGCGGTGGAACGGCTCATGACCGCCGTCGGCCTGGAGCGCGTCGCCCTCGGACACGGCCCGAGCACCTCCGCCGCCCGGCTCGTACACCGGTACCTCAACCGCGCCGTCGCCCTGGTGGCGGAGGACCTCACCACGCCCGGTGACATCGACACGGCAATGCGACTGGGCTGCGGGCTGCCCGCTGGCCCGCTGGAACTGATCGACGAGTTGGGCGTGGACGAGGTGCACCGCTGCCTGGAGTCCGCGTGGGAACGCACCGGTGAGGAGGCGTTCCGCCCGGCACCGCTCCTGACCTCGATGCGGGAGCGGGGCCTGCTGGGACGCAAGACCGGCCGGGGCTTCCACCGCTACGACCGCCGGGGTCGTCGCATGGACGGGCAGCTCCCCGGCGGGGACGGCCGGGTCGGCGGCACGGCGGCGGGCGGGGCGGTGCGTCACGTCGGCGTGGTCGGTTCCGGCACGATGGCGCGCGGGATCGCGGAGGTGTGCGCCGCGTCCGGGCTACGCATCACCCTGCTGGCCCGGGGCGCCGACCGGGCCCGCGACGCGGCGACGGCCATCGAGGCGTCCCTGGTCAAGGCGGTGCGCCGGGGCCGGATCACCCCCGGGCAGAAGGAGGACGCGGTCGCCGCGCTGACCGCCGTCGACGACTGCTCCGCGCTGTCCGGCTGCGACCTGGTCGTCGAGGCCGTCGTGGAGGACCTCGCCGTCAAACGGGACGTCTTCGCGCGGCTCGGGGAGGTCTGCCGGCCCGGCGCGCTGCTGGCCACCACCACCTCCAGCCTGTCCGTCGCGGCCTGCACGGCTCCGGCCGGCCGCCCCGGCGAGGCGCTCGGCCTGCACTTCTTCAACCCGGCTCCGGTGATGCGCCTGGTGGAGCTGGTGCGGACGCCGGACACGGCCGACGACGCGGCGGAGGCGGCCCGCGTGTTCTGCGCGGGCCTCGGCAAGGTCTCCGTGGCCTGCCCCGACCGGGCCGGTTTCCTCGTCAACCGCCTCCTCTTCCCCTACCTCGTGGACGCGGTGCGGCTGCTGGACGACGCCGGTCAGGACGCCGCGGCGCTCGACACCGCCGTGGAGCGGGGGTTCGGCTACCCGATGGGCCCGTTCACCCTGCTCGATGCCATCGGCCTGGACGTCTCACTGGCGATCCTGGAGCGGCTGCACGCCGCGTTCCCCGAGGCGGGCTGCGCGCCGCCGGCCGTGCTGCGGGAGCTGGTGGCGGCGGGGCACCTGGGGCGCAAGGCGGGCGGGGGGCTGCGCGGGGCGTGAGGTCACGCCCGTCCGCCGAGGGCGTCGGCCGCGTCCAGTGCGGCGGGCAGCCCGGTGCGGCCCCGCACGCCCAGCTTGCGGTAGATGCGGGTGAGGTGCTGCTCGACGGTGCTGGGGGTGACCCGGAGCCGGCCGGCAATCTGGCGGTTGGTGAGACCTGCCTTCGCGAGGCAGGCCACCCGGTGTTCGGCCCTGCTCAGCGCGGGCGGACCGGCCTCCGATGCCGACGGCCGCGGCCCGGGTCCAGGGCCGGGGCCGGGGCCCGCGCCGCGCAGCCGGTCGTGCAGCGCCCGCGCCTGGGCGCGCAGCCACGGGCTGCCCATGTCCGGCTGGGCCAGCTCCTCCGCCAGCAGCCGCACCGCCTCCTCCCGGTCGCCGAGCGCGGCCAGCGCCTCGGCGGCGTACACCCGCCACGCGGTGAAGACGGTCACCTTCAGCCGCCACGCGGTCATCAGGTCGCGACACGCGTAGAAGTCGCCGAGCGCGGCCCGGTGACGGCCCGCGGCCAGGTGGAAGCGGCCCCGCGCCTGGAGGTAGTGGAGTCCGGGCAGCGACTGGAACATCAACTGCGGTACCGGCACGCGGAAGCACTCGGCCGCCGCGTCCAGGTCGCCGAGGCCGACGCAGGCCAGCACCTTGGCGGCGAGCGGCAGGCCCAGCGCCACCCCCCAGGCCGACGGCGGCAGCAGGGCGAGGGCCTGCTCCGCCCGGGTCAGCGCGGTCGTGAAGTGGCCCAGCCAGCTCTCCAGGGTCGCGCTGGCGGCCAGCAGGATGGCCTGGCAGGTGACCGTGCGCTCCGCGCAGCCCACGACCAGGCGGTCGCCCCAGTACGCGGCCCGTTCCAGACGCGCGGCGCGGATCAGCGAGATCAGCGCGGCCATCGCCGGTGCCAGGGGCGGCTGGTTGGGCATCTGCGCCTGTAGGAGCTGCTCGGCGGCGGCACACGCGTCGTCGGTGGGACCCTCCGTCAGCAGCAGCGACAGCACCAGCGCCCCGTCCCACTGCGGGTCGACGGAGACGATGCACAGGCCGGCGTCGTGCCCGGACTCCAGGGGGCGGTCCCGGTAGCGGGCGCCGTAGGTGGGGAAGAAGTAGGCGAACCAGACCCGCAGCGCGTCCAGCCGGACCCGTTCCTCCTGGGACAGCTCCTCCCGCACGGCGTCCAGGTCGGTGAGGAGCGAGCCGACCTCCCGGGTCCGTCCCGACCACAGCAGGTAGATCCCCAGCAGCAGGCTGTGCCGCCGGCTCAGCAGGCCGGCCCGGTGCTCGTCGAGCAGGTCGGTCAGGTGCCAGCGGACCGCGCCCGGGTCCACCTCCCACTCCGCCTGGGTCAGTTCGGCGCGGACCACCGCGCGCTGCGCGCCGTCGGCGTCGTAGGCGGCCCGCAGATAGGCGACGGCCCGTTCGGCGTCGTGCCCGTGCAGGGCTTGCGCGGCGGCCTCGCGCAGGGCGACGACCGCCCAGGGGTCCCGGGCGGGCCGCGCGTGGACTAGGTGGTCGGCCACGTCGCCCAGGGCGGCGTTGGTCTCGCGGAGGGCCAGCGCGGCGTCGCGGTGCAGCCGGGTCCGCTCGTGGCCCGGTATGCCGTCCAGCACCACGTCGCGGGCCGCCGCCAGGCGGTAGCGCAGGCCGTCGGTGAGGCCGACCGCCTCCAGGGCGTTGCGGGTCCGGTCGGCCTCCCCTGCGGGCATGCCCAGGTGGTGCAGCAGGCGTTCGGCGCGCTCCGCGGTGGCCGCCTCCCCGAGGACGGCGAGGGCCCGCGCGGTGCGCAGCGCGTCGTCGGACATCAGGTCGTGGATGTACTGCACGGCGAACCGCACCGCGTCGCCGCCCGGCGGGGGCAGGGCGGCGCCCCGGTCCGGACCGGCGGGTGCCGGGGACGTCGACCAGTCCTTCAGCAGCGCGTGCAGCAGCAGCGGGCTGCCGCCGGACGCCTGCCGCCACAGCCGCGCGGTCCGGTCGGGGACGGCGCCGCCCATGTGCCTGGCGAGCACGGCGGCGACGCACGCGGTGCACAGCGGGGCGAGGCACAGCAGCGAGCAGCTCGGATTGCGCATGTACTCGGCGAGCAGCACCGGGTTCTGCTGGGGGAGGTCGGAACTCCCGGTGAGCAGGATCAGCGCGCGCAGCGGGGCCACCCGGTGGATGACGTAGAGCAGACAGCGCAGGGACTCGCGGTCGATGTCCTGGGCGTCGTCGATGACGACGACGAGTGGGGTGCGTCCGGTGACCGCGCAGACGGCCTCGTGCAACGCGACGGTGGCCCGGGCGGGTGACGCGCAGACGGCCGCCGTGTCGTCCGCGGAGTAGCCGAGACAGGACAGGAGTTGGGCGACGATGCCCAGCGGTAAAGCGCGTTCCGCCACCGATCCGGCGGCACTCAGCACGGTCACTCCGGCGCGTTCGGCGCGTTCTCTGGCGTATTCGGCCACTCCGGTTTTCCCGAGCCCAGGGGGACCGAGAACGAGAACGGCCTGTCCCCTACCGTCGCGGGCCTGTCCCAAGAGTTCGTCAAGAAGTTGTTGCACACGGCATCGCTCCACCAACTCCATGACGGACATCACTCCTTCCTCGGGCCGGTTCCCGGCCCACGCACGCACTGATCATGCAGTCAAAGCACGCCCCGCGACACCCCCCCCCTACTCCGGGGGTCCGACCGCCGCCGGGGCCCGTTCACCGCTGTGCGGCAAGGGGCGTCGACCGGATCGGCGGCGCTGTTCGCGGACGGGAGATTAGGGGGGTCATCACACCCCCCTAATCGCCGAAGACGGTGAAGTTGGGGCTTCTTGCGGCACGTTCGGGCATTGGCTAGCGTGCAAAGCCTTGCGAAGCCCTTTCCGACTTCGGGCGACGCCGCGTGAATCCGATGTCATCGCCGGGCCGCCGGCCCGCGTGCCGTGCCCCCGCACCTCACCCATTGGAAGAGTCCCCATGGCATCCGAGACACCGGACCGTATGTGCCCCGTCCATCTCGATATGGATTTCTACCGGGACCCGCACGCGGTCTATCGAGCGATAAAGCAGCACGGAAACAAACCCACCGAGGTGGTACTCGAAACGGGTATGGCCTATCTGCCGCCGAAGTTGCGCGCCTGGATGGTGACGTCCTACAAGGACGTCGAATTCGTGTTGCGGGACGACCGGTTCCGCAAGAGCATCGACCGGGCGATGCCGCTGTTCGCGGCCAGCACCCCGGGCGGCGGACAGGCGCGGGACCGGGGCTCGCTGCTCTACGACAACATGGCGAACAACGACCCGCCGGTGCACACCGCCCTGCGCAAGCCGCTCAACAGCTCCTTCACCGCGCGGGCGGTGGCCCCCCGGCGCCGGGCGATGCGGGAGCTGGTCGACTCGGTGCTGGACGCCGTCGCGGGGCGGGAGTCGTTCGACCTCGTCCAGGACTTCGCCTTCCCCTACTCGATCGGGGTCATCTGCGACACGCTCGGGGTGCCGCGCGAGGACCGCGGGACGTTCCACCAGTGGGTGCAGACGATCACCGGTGACGCGGCGCCCGAGGTGCTCCGGCGCGACGCGCGGCAAATGGCCGGGTATCTGGGCGGGCTCATCGCGCGGCGCCGGGAGAACGGCACCGACGACATCCTGACGCTGCTCGCCCGCTCCCTGGACGAGCCGCAGGCGGTCGCGCAGGCGTACGCGCTGCTGGCCGCCGGCTACGAGACCTCGGCGAACCTGATCGTCACCGGGCTGCTGGTGCTGGAGTCCGACCCGGAGCAGAAGGCGCGGTTGTGGCGGGACCGGTCGCTGGTGCCGGCCGCCGTGGAGGAGATGCTGCGCCACCAGTCCCCGTTCAACCTGTCCCTGTACCGGTACGCCACTGAGTCCGTGGAGGTCGGCGGCGTGACCATCCCGGCCGGTTCCATCGTGTTCCTGGCCTTCGCCGCGGCCAACCGCGACGACACGCGTTTCGCGGACCCGGAACGCTTCTCGGTCGGCACGCCGCGCCGCGAGCACCTGGCGTTCGGCGGCGGCATCCACAACTGCATCGGCAAGCACCTGGCGCGGCTGGAGGCGGAGGTCGCCTTCGACGCCCTGGTCCGGCGCTGTCCGCAGCTCTCCGTCCGCACCCCGCCCCAGCGCATGGAGTGGAAGGCCAGTCCCACCTTCCGGGGGCTCAGGAACCTCCTCGTCGCCCCCGGACCGCGGCCGTCCCGCCCATGCCCGGAAGGAACAGGTGAAACAGCCTGATGACCGCACGGACCCACCCCCCACGACCGGCACGGCCGCACCCGGGACCGGACCCGGCGCCCATGGCCGTCATCGGACTGTCGTGCCGCCTTCCCGGCGCCCGTGACCCGGGCGAGTTCTGGCGCAACCTGCTCTCCGCGACGGACAGCGTGGGCACCGCCCCGCCCGGCCGCTGGGCGGACCGCGCCGGGCCCGCGCCCGCCGAACCCCAGGTCCCCGTCCGGCACGGCGGCTTCCTCGAGGGTGTCGACGACTTCGACGCCCGGTTCTTCGGCATCGTCCGCCGCGAGGCCGAGCACATGGACCCGCAGCAGCGGCTGCTGCTGGAACTGGCCTGGCAGGCCCTGGAGGACGCCGCCGTGCCCGCGCACGACCGCCGTGTGGCGCGCTGGGGCGTCTACGTGGGGGCGAGCGCCGACGACTTCCGGATGCGGTACTTCGCCTCCGGGTGCCTGGACCGGACCGGGCACCTGGGATCCAGCCGTGCGCTGCTGGCGGGGCGGATCTCCCACCACCTCGGGCTGCGCGGCCCCAGCGAGGTCGTCGACACCGGTCAGTCGTCCTCCCTGTGCGCCGTGCACCGGGCCGTGGCGGGGCTGCGGCTGGGCGAGTGCGACGCCGCCCTGGTGGCCGGGGTCAACCTGAACCTGCTGCCGGACGTCACCGACCAGGTGCACCTGTGGGGCGGTCTGTCCCCCGATGGCCGCTGCCGCGCCCTGGACGAGCGCGCCGACGGGTACGTCCGGGGCGAAGGGGGCGGCGTCGTCGTGCTGAAGCCGCTCCACGCGGCCGTGCGCGACGGCGACCACGTCTACTGCGTGGTGCGCGGCAGCGCCACCAACAACGACGGGGGCCGGGCCGGGCTCGGCGTGCCCAGCGCGGAGGCCCAGCGCGAGGTGATCGAGGCCGCCCACCGCGCCGCGGGTGTCACGGACGCCTCGGTGGGCTACGTCGAACTGCACGGCACGGGCACGCCCGTGGGTGACCCGGTGGAGGCCGAGGCGCTCGGCGCGGCGATCGGACGGCACCGTCCGCCCGGCGCGCCGCTGCTGGTGGGCTCGGTCAAGTCGAACATCGGGCACCTGGAGGCGGCGGCGGGCATCGCCGGGCTGATCAAGGCGTGCCTGGCTCTGCACCACGGACGGCTGCCGCCGACCCTGCACCACCGCCGCAGTTCCCGGAACGTGCCGCTGGCCGACCTCAACCTGCGGGTCGTCGTCCCCGGCCGGGAGGAGCGCCTGGGCGCCGAGGAGGCCGTCGGGGTCAGCTCGTTCGGCATGGGCGGCACCAACGTGCACGTGGTGCTCGCCGGTCCGCCGCCGGCCGCGCCGCCCGCCGGCCGGGTCCCGGCCGGGGGCACCGTGTGGTGTCTGGCCGGTCGCACCCGGGACGCGGTCCGCGCGCTGGCCCGGGCCTTCCTTGACCACCCGTTCCCCGTGGAGCGGCACACCGTGCACGACGTGGCGTGGTCGCTGGCCCAGCGCGCCGGGGGCGAGCACCGGGCCGCCATGGTCGGCGGCGGCTGGGACGAGATGCGCGACGGGCTGCGCAAGATCGTTGCGGGTCACGACCTGGCCATCCCCGGGGACTGGCTGCGCGCCGGGGAGGACGGCCGGGCCGCCTGGGTCGCGGTCGCCGCCGCCTACGCCGCCTACGGCGACACCGCCGAGGTCGCCCGCCGGCTGGGCACGGGCCTGCGCAAGGTGCCCGGCCTGCCCACGTACCCGTTCGCCCGCGACACCTTCCGCGGCCCCTGGCCGGCCCGCATCGCCGCGCCGCCGCCCGCCCCCGCCTCCGCGCCCGCGCCCGTGCCGCCCCCCGAGGAGGTGCGGGAGGACGGCGAGAAGGTGCGGGAGGACGGCGCCCGTCCGCTACTCGACGACTGGGAGCGGGCCGCCGATCCCGCCGAACGGCTGTGGCTCGTCCGGTCGTTCCTGGTGGGTGCGCTGCTCGACGTGCTGGGCGAGACGGGCGACGAACCGCCGGACGTGGACGCCGACAGCACCTTCGAGGACCTGGGTGCCGACTCCATGTCGCTGCTGGAGCTACAGGACCGGGTCAAGGCCGCCACCGCCGTGGAACTCCCGGAGTCCGCCCTCTTCGACCACCCGACGATCAACGACCTCGCGGCCCGCCTGAACACCGAACTGGAGGCATTCCGTGGCTGAGCGCACACCGGAGCCCGAAGACATAGCCGTCGTGGGCATGGCCTGCCGCTACCCCGGCGGCACGGACACCCCGGAGAGGCTGTGGGCCCTGGTCGAGGAAGGCCGGGACCCCATCACCGACTTCCCCGACAACCGCGAGTGGTACACCGAGGACCTGTACGACCCGGGCTATGTGCGCCAGGGCGGGTTCCTCCACGACGCCGACCTCTTCGACGCCGACTTCTTCGGCATCAGACCCGCCGAGGCGATCTCCATGGACCCGCAGCAGCGGGTGCTCCTCCAGGTCGCCTGGGAGGCGATCGAACGGGCGGGCATCGTCCCGTCCAGCCTCAAGGGCTCGGGCACCGGCGTGTTCGTCGGGCTGATGCCCAACGAGTACGGGATGCCGCTGTGGAAGTGGCAGGACGAGACGGCCGGTTTCATGGGCACGGGCACCTCGCCGAGCGTGGCGTCCGGGCGGATCGCCTACCTCCTGGGGCTGGAGGGCCCGGCCCTGACCATCGACACCGCCTGCTCCTCGTCCGGCGTGGCGATCCACACGGCCGTGCGATCCCTGCGCAGTGGCGAGACGGACCTGGCGCTCGCGGGCGGCTGCACCGTGCTCACCGGGCCTGGCATGTTCGTGGATTACGCGAAGAAGGGCGCCCTGTCGCCGGACGGGCGCTGTCGCACCTTCTCCGACACCGCCAACGGAACCGTCTGGGCCGAGGGCGCCGGTGTCCTCGTCCTGGAACGCCTCTCCACGGCCCGGTGCAACGGGCGCCGCGTCCTCGGCGTCATCAAGGGGACCGCCGTCAACCAGGACGGCGCCAGCAACGGCCTCACCGCGCCGAGCGGCAAGGCCCAGGCCAAGGTGATCCGGCGGGCGCTCGCCGACGCCCGGCTCGCGCCCGGCGACATCCAGCTCGTGGAGGCGCACGGGACGGCCACCAAGCTCGGCGACCCCATCGAGGCCAACGCCATCCAGGCCACCTACGGGGCGGACCGCGACGGCGAACCGGTGTGGATCGGCTCGTTCAAGTCGAACATCGGCCACTCCATGGCCGCCGCCGGGGTCGGTGGTGTCATCAAGTGCCTGAGCGCGATGCGCGCCGGGCTGATGCCCCGGACGCTGCACGTCGAGGACCTCAACTCGCACGTGGACTGGACGTCGTCGGTGAACGTCCTGAAGGAGAGCAGGCCCTGGCCCCCGGCCCGGGACGGCGTACGCCGCTGCGCCGTCTCCTCGTTCGGCGTCAGCGGCACCAACGCGCACCTCATCCTGGAGTGCCGGGAGGAGGAGTTTGCGCCCGGCGCCGACGCGGGGTACGCCGCCGACGACGCCACGCATGCCCTCACCCTCTCCGCCAAGACCCCGACGGCCCTGCGCGCCCACGCCGCGCGGGTCGCCGACCACCTCGCCGCTGGCACCTCCTCCGTGGCGGCGACCGCCCGGGCCCTGGCCACCCGGCGCGAGCACTACGCGCACCGCGCCGTCGCCGTCGCGGCGGGCCGGCGGGACCTGGTCGCCGCGCTGCGGGCGCTGGCCGGGGGCACGGACTGCCCGGCGGTGGTGCGCGACGAGGCGCGGCGCGTCCGGCGCCCGGTGTTCGTGTTCCCGGGGCAGGGCTCCCAGTGGGACGCCATGGCGGTGCGGCTGCTGGCGGAGTCCGACGTCTTCCGGCTGCGGATCGAGGAGGTCGCCGGCGCGTTCAAGCCCTACCTAGACTACGACCTGCTGGCGGTGCTGACCGGCGAGGACCGGGAGACCGACCGGGAGCGCACGGACGTCGTCCAGCCGCTGATCTTCACCATGATGCTGGGCCTGGCGTCGCTGTGGCGGCTCGCCGGTGTCCGGCCCGCCGCGGTGATCGGGCACTCCCAGGGCGAGGTCGCCGCCGCATGCCTGGCCGGGGCGCTCAGTCTCGACGAGGCGGCCCGGGTGGTGGCCTGCCGCAGCCGTGTCCTGGAGGAAGGCGGACGCGGCGGCATGGTGGCCGTGGCGCTGGGCACCGAGGAGGCGGTGGACGCCGCCCGGGAGGCGGACGCCCGGCTCACCGTCGCCGCGTCCAACGGCCCCGCCTTCACCATCCTGTCCGGCGACGACGAACCCGGTGTCCGGCGGCTGCTCGACCAGTGCGAGGACCGGGGCGTCTACGCCCGCCGGGTCCCGGCCAAGTGCGCCTCGCACTCCCCCGTCGTGGCCGAGCTGGAAGACCGGATCATGGCGGGCCTCGACGGTCTGCGGGCCGCCGAGGAGGACGTGACGTTCTTCTCCACGGTCGAGGGCGACCGCGTCCGGGGCACCGAGCTGACCGCCGCGTACTGGTACCGCAACCTGCGCGAGCCGGTCCGGTTCGCCGAGACCGTCGCCGCGATGGTGTCGCACGGCTACGACGCCTTCGTCGAGATCAGCCCGCACCCGGTGCTGCTCACTTCGCTCCAGCAGATCCTGGAGGGGACCGGCGGCCACGCCCCGGTGTGCGCGACGCTCCGCCGGGACCAGGGCTCCTACGAGCGGTTCCTGACGGCCGCCGCCGAGGCGTCCGTCCAGGGACACGATATCGACTGGGCCGCGCTGCACGGCGGCGCGTGGCCCGAGGGACCGGTTCCGGAGGACCTGCCCACCTATCCGTTCGAGGGCCGCCGGTTCTGGCTCCCGTCGCAGATGGCGCCCGCGGCCCCGGCCGTCCCGGCGACCCTCCCGGCGGCCCTCCCCGCGCGGGCGGACCGGCCCCGGATCGGCGCCGGCGGGCACCCGTTCCTGACCTCGGTGGTCGAGACGGTCGACGGCACCGTGGTGCTGAGCGGGCACCTGTCGCTGCGCGACCACCCCTGGCTGCTGGACCACCGGGTCGAGGACACGCCCCTGCTGCCGGGCACCGCCTTCGCGGAGCTGCTGCTGGCGGCGGGGCGCGAACGGGACTGTCCGGTGCTCGACGAGATGGTGCTGCGGGACCCGTTGCCGCTGCCGCTGGACGGGGCCCGGGTCGACGTCCAGGTGACCGTGCGGGGCCCCGACGCCGAGGGGAAGCGGGCCGTGGCGGTGCACTCGCGTCCGGCGCCCGGCGCCGGGTGGCGGCAGCACGCGGACGGTGTGCTGGCGGCCGGGCTCTCCCGACCGGCGCCCGAGGCCGGGGACGGCGAGGGTGCCGGTGCCAGGCTGCCGGACCCGGAGGCGCTGTACGCGCGGTTGCGCGGCCTCGGGTACGGCTACGGCGAGGCGTTCCGGGGCGTGGACGGCGGTGAGCACGGCGACGGCTGGGTCCGCTCCCAGGTGGTGCTGCCGGACGGCGCCCGCGTCAACCACGCCGGCTTCACCATGCACCCGGCGCTGTCCGACGCGGCCCTGCACGCCGCCGTGGCCTGCGGTCTAATCGAGACGCCGGCGGCCGGGGACATCGCCGTCCCCTTCGTCTTCAACGGCGTGCGCGCCGACGGCGGTGACGACGCCGACCGGTGCTGGGCGCTGGCCCGCCGGGTGGCCCCCGACGCGATCACCCTGACGCTGACCGGCGACGACGGCCGGGTCCTGCTGAGCGTCGACCGCATGGTGGTCCGCGGTCTGGAACGCCCCGGCCGGCGCCCGGACCGCGAGCCGGCCACGCTGTACACGACCGAGTGGGCGGCGGCCGAGGACGCGCCCGGCACGGCCCGCCGCCTGTGCGTGGTGGGCGCCGACGGGCCGCTCGCCGCCGCCCTGCGGGACACGGCACGCGACGGGATCGCGGTGGCCACGCTCGACGAGGCCATCATGATCGTCAAGGCGCTGCCCGGGGACTGGCAGATCGTCCTGCCCGCCCCGCCGGCCGCCCCCGGACCGGTGACCCCGGCGCAGGTCCACGACACGGCGTCCTGGACGCTGGCGGCCCTCCAGCGGTGGCTGCTCGCCGAGGACCTCGCCGGACGCGCGCTGCTCACGTTCGTCACGCGGAACGCGGTGGCCGTGCCCGGTGACGACGCGCACGACCTGGCGGCGGCCGCCCTGTGGGGGATGGTGCGCAGCGCTCAGACGGAGAACCCCGGCCACCTGCGGGTCGTCGACGTCGACGACGCCGGGGTCGCCGCGCCGGACGCGGTCAAGGCGGCGCTGGACCGGTCCGACGCTCAGCTCGCCGTGCGCGGTGGCCGGGTGCTGCGCCCGCACCTGTGGCCGCACGCCGCCGCCGTCGGCCCCTTCCCCGACTGCGGGGACGGCACCGTCGTCATCACCGGCGGCACCGGCACCCTCGGCCGCGCCCTGGCCCGCCACCTCGTCACCCGGGCGTCCGTGCGGTCCGTGGCGCTGCTCAGCCGCAGCGGCCCCCGGGCGTCCGGCATTACGGCCCTCACCTCCGAACTGGCCGGCCTGGGCGCCTCGGTGCGGGTGCTGGAGGCCGACACCAGCGACCCGGAGCAGGTGCGCGCGGCACTGGACCGGCTGCGCTCGGAACGCCCGCTGGCCGGCGTCGTGCACGCCGCCGGACTCCTCGACGACGCCATCGTGCCCAACCTGACGTCGGAGCAACTGCGCCGGGTGCTGGCGAGCAAGGCCGACTCGGCGCTCCACCTGGACGCCGCGACACGCGGGGACGACCTGCGCTTCTTCACCGTCTTCTCGTCCCTGTACGGCGTGCTCGGCGGCCCCGGGCAGGCCAACTACGCCGCCGCGAACACCTTCCTGGACCACTTCGCGCAGTGGCGCCGGGCGCAGGGCCGGCCGGCCAACTCCATCGCCTGGGGCCTGTGGGACGAGCCGACGGGCATGACGGGGCACCTCGACGAGGCGGACCGGCTGCGGCTGCGGCGAAACGGCGTGGCGCCGTTCACGGTGCCGGAGGGGCTCGGCCTGTTCGACGCCGCGCTCGGCAGCGGCACCACCGCCGTGATCGCGGCGCGGCTCGCGGTGTCCGACACGACCGGCGACGCGACGGCGGACGGCCCGTTCCTGTTCTCCCGCCTCACCGCCACCACGCCCGCGTCCGCCTCCGTACCGGCCCCCGCGCCCGCGCCCGTTGTCGTCGTCCCGCCCCCGCCGGACCCGCGGCCGGAGACCCAGCAGGACACCCGGCCGCAGACCCGGCAGGAGACGCGACCGGCGCCCCGGGCGGACGCGCGGCAGGAGGCCACCCTCCTGGAGCTGCTGAACTCGCCGGACACCTCCCACGACCAGCGCGTCGCCGGTCTGCTCGGGGTGGTCAGGGAGGGCGTCGCCGAACTGCTCGGCACCGACGCCCGGCGCGTGGACGCCCATCATTCCTTCTACGAGATGGGCTTCGACTCCCTCACCTCGATGGAGCTGCGGGTCCGCCTCGGCAAGAGGCTCGGCGTGCGGCTGGGCGCGACCGTGGTGTTCGACCACCCGACTCCGGAGGCGCTCGTCTCCCACCTCGTGGAGCTGTTCCGGCCCGCCGGGGAACAGGAGTCCGACGACCCCGAGGAGCCTGCCCCAGGCCCCGCCACCGTCGAACCGGCCGTGCCCGACTCCGCCCCGTTCCCGCTGACCGAACTCCAGGAGGCCTACCTCGCGGGGCGCGCGGGCGACTTCGAGCTGGGCAACGTGTCGACGTACCTGTACGTGGAGGTCGACCTGACCGGCTTCGACGTGACGGCGGCCGAGCGGGCGCTGGACCGGCTCGTGCGGCGCCACCCGATGCTGCGGGCCGTCTTCGACCCGGAGGCCGGCCACCAGTGGGTGCTGGGCGACGTGCCCCGGGTGTCGATCCCCGTGGAGGACCTGACCCGGCTCACGGAGGAGGAGCGCGGGCAGCGGCTCGCCGCGATCCACGCGGAGCTGAAGGTCCGGGAGTTCGACGTCACGAGCTGGCCGCTGTTCCTGGTCCGCGCCACGGTCGTCGCCCCGGCCGTCACCCGGCTGCACGTCGGCGTCGACGTGCTCGTCTCGGACGGCGGCAGCACCTCCGTCCTCTTCGGGGAGTGGGCCCGACTGTACGCCGACCCGGACGCGGTGCTCCCCGAACTGCCGTGCACCTTCGAGGAGTTCGCGCACCGGCTGGGTGAGCGGACCGCGACCCCGGAGTACGACCGGAGCAAGGAGTATTGGACCGGCCGGCTCCCGGATCTGCCGCCCGCCCCGCAGCTCCCGCTCGCCGTCCGCCTCGCCGACGTGGAACGTCCCGTGTTCACCAACCGCTTCCTGCGCGTGGAGGCGCCGGAGTGGGAACGGTTCAAACGCAACGCCGCCGCGTCCGGTCTGACGGCGTCGGGGGCCGTGCTGGGCGCGTACTGCCAGGTGCTCGCCACCTGGTCCAGGACGCCGGACTTCACGGTCACCTGCCTGGTGTCGCGGCGGGACGCCGTACCCGACCTGGACACGGCACACGTCGTCGGCAACTTCTCCGCCACGAACCTGCTGGAGGTGCACGTCGACCAGGCCGCCCCGTTCCGGGACACCGCCCGGCGGATCCAGCGGCAACTGCTGCGGGACCTGGAGCACACCGCCTATTCCGGTCTCGACGTGCTCAGGGACCTCGGCCGGATGGACGGGAGCGCGGGACGGGCCCGTATGCCGGTCGTCTTCAACAGCGCGATCGGCGGGGCCGCCCCGGACGGTCAGCAGACCGGACCGGTGGGCCTGCTGTGCCGCATGGGTGAGTCCGGCACACCGGTCTGGAGCGGTGTGCGCACCCCGCAGGTCATCCTCGACCACACGGCGTTCGAGGAGAACGGCGGTCTGATCCTCAACTGGGACGTGGTGGAGGACGTGTTCCCGGAGGGCGTCGTGGACTCCATGTTCACGGCCTATGAAAGGCTGATTCGTGCACTCTGTCGTTGACCCCGCCGCCCTCGCCACCGGCTCCGCGTGGCGCGCGCCCGTGCGGCTGCACACGCCGGAGGCGGCCCCCGAGGGGATCCGGCCGCCCGCGCGGGCCGAGTTTTCCGCCGACCACACCTTGCACGCGCGGTTCGTCGAGCGGGCCGCGCGCACTCCCGACGCCGTGGCCGTGGTCTCCCGGGACCGGCGGCTGAGCTACGCCGACCTCGACGCGGAGTCGAGGCGGGTGGCGGCCCTCCTGGCCCGGCACGGCACCACCGCCGGGACGCTGGTCGGGGTGGTGATGGAGAAGGGCTGGGAGCAGGTGGTCGGCTGTCTGGGCGTGCTGCGGTCGGGCGGCGCCTACGTTCCCGTCGACCCGCGCTGGCCGGCCCGGCGCCTCGCCGCCGTGATCGACGCCGCGGGTCTGGAGACGGTCCTCACTCAGCCCGCGCTGCGCGACGCCGTCGACTGGCCCGAGGGCCTGACGGTGCTGGAGGTCGACACACCCGCCGCCGGGGACACCGGGGACCGGGTGGTGCCGGACGCCGTGGTGACGCCCGGGGACGTCGCGTACGTGATCTACACCTCCGGCTCCACGGGCATCCCCAAGGGGGTGGTGATCGAGCACGGACCGGCGGTCAACACCGTCCTGGACGTCAACGACGAGGTGTCGTTCACCCCGGACGACCGGGTCCTCGGCCTGTCGGCGCTCCACTTCGACCTGTCGGTCTACGACATCTTCGGGCCCCTCTCCGCCGGGGGCGCGGTCGTGCTGCCCGGCCCCGGGGACGCGCGCGAGCCCGCCGCCTGGCTCTCCCTGATGGCGCGGGAGGGGGTCACGGTGTGGAACAGCGTTCCCGCCCTGATGGCCATGGTGTGCGAGCACCTGGCGTCCGCGCCGGAGACCGGTGCCCGGCTCCCGGACGCCGGGTCCTCGCTGCGCGCGGTCCTGATGAGCGGGGACTGGATCCCGGTGGTGCTGCCCGCCGAAATCCGGCGGTACTTCCCGCGGGCGCTGCTGTGGAGCCTCGGCGGTGCGACCGAGGCGTCCATCTGGTCGGTCTGGCACCGGATCGTGCCCGAGGACGCGGCGCTGCCGTCCATCCCCTACGGCACGGCCATGCGCAACCAGCGGATCTTCGTGGCGGACGCGCTGCTGCGGCCCCGGCCCGTCTGGGTGGTGGGCGAGATCTGCATCGCCGGTGCCGGTCTGGCCCGGGAGTACCTCGGCGATCCGGAGAAGACCGCGCGGAGCTTCGTCGTCTCCCCGTCCACCGGGGAACGCGTCTACCGGACCGGTGACTGGGGGCGCCTGCTGCCCGGCGGCGAGATCGAGTTCCTCGGGCGGGACGACATGCAGGTCAAGGTCGGCGGCCACCGGATCGAGCTGGGCGACGTTGAGGCGGCGCTGCTGCGCTGCCCGGACGTCGCGGCCGCCGTCGTCACCGCGCCGGGCGGGCGGAGCCGTCAGCGGCTCGTGGCGCACGTCGCGCTGCGGGCGGGCGCCACGCGGACGGGCCCGCAGCTCAGGGCGGACGCGGCGGAGCTGCTGCCGCCGTACATGCTCCCGGCCGTCGTCACCGTGTGGGACGCGCTGCCGCTGACGGCGAACGGGAAGGTGGACCGCGCCGAGCTGGCCCGGCATGAGCGGGCGGCGGGACCGGACACCGCCGAGGACGTCCGTCCCGCCACCGAGGAGGAACGGGTCCTGCTCGACCTGTGGCGGGACTTCTTCGAGATGTCCTCCCTCTCCGTCTTGGACAACTTCTTCGAGCTGGGCGGGGATTCGCTGCGGGCCGTCCGGCTGATGGCCGGGGTGCGCAAGGTGCTGCGCGTCCCGCTGCCCGTGTCGGCGCTGTTCTCCGCGCCGACGGTGCGGTCGCTGGCGGTCCGCCTGCGGGAGTGCCGGGCGGCGGCGTAGCGCGTCCGACGCACCGGCCGTCGGCCTGTGGCCCATGGCCTACGGCCGGTCACCTCACCTGGTGAGGACGAGGCTGACGTTGTGCCCGCCGAAGCCGAAGGAGTTGGCCAGCGCGGCGGACCAGTGGCCGGTGCGCGGTTCGCCGCGCACCAGGTCCAGGTCCACGCGCGGGTCGGGTTCGTCGAGGTTGCGGATGGCCGGCAGCGTGCCGTCCCGCAGGGCAAACAGGGCGGCCAGGGCACCCACCGTCCCGGACGCGCCCAGCATGTGCCCAGTCATCGACTTCGTCGCCGTCACCGCCGCGCCGCCGCCGACGACCCGGCCAATCGCCTCCGCCTCCGCCAGGTCACCGGACTCGGTGGAGGTGGCGTGGGCGTGCACCACCCCGATGTCCGCCGGGGTGAGGCCCGCGTCGCGCAGCGCCTGCTCCATGGCGAGGGCCTGGCCGTCCGGGTCGGAGGCGGTGATGTGGCGGGCGCTGGAACTCACGGCGCTGCCGGCCAGCGTCCCGTGCGTCCGCGCGCCCCGGGCCTCGGCGAACTCGGGGCGTTCCAGCACCATCATCCCCGCGCCCTCGCCCATGACGAACCCGGACCTCCCCAGGTCGAACGGACGGGACACGCCCTCCGGGTCCGTGCTGCGCGTCGACAGGGCCTTCATCTGGGCGAACGCCGCGAGGGTGAAGGGGTGCAGGCAGGCCTCCACGCCGCCCGCGACGACCACATCGGCCCGTCCGGCGCGGATCAGGTCCTGCCCGAGGGCGAGGGCTTCCGCCCCGGAGGCGCAGGCGCTGACCGGTGTCCGGGCGCCGCCCTGGGCGCCCAGGTCCATGCTCACCCAGGCGGCGGGGCCGTTGGGCATCAGCATGGGCACCGCGAACGGCGACAGCCGCCTGCTCCCGGCGCGTTCGAAGACGTCGTCCTGCCCCAGCGTCGTCAGCACGCCGCCGGTGCCCGTTCCGACGACGACGGCGAGGCGTTCCGGTTCGACCTCCGGGGCGCCGGCGTCCCGCCAGGCCTCCCGGGCGCTGAGGACGGCAATCTGCTCACCGCGGTCCATCTTCCGCGCCTCGGCCCGGGGGAACAGCGAGGCGGGGTCCACGGTGAGACCGGCCGCCACGTGGACGGGCAGCTCCGCGGCCCACTCCTCGGCCAGCAACCGCACCCCCGACTTCCCGTCGAGCAGCCCCGCCCACGACGACGGCGCGTCGGATCCCAGAGGCGTCAGCGCACCGACACCAGTCACCAGTACACGACCGCTACGGGTCACACGAACCTCCTCGGGTTTGGAGCAAACACACAGTTCCCGATCTGCTCTCACGGCGATCATGGCAGTGACCGTCGGGGAACACAGGTCGGGAGCCGACCGTTTTGCCACCGGGGGTTTGTGTCATCCCCACAATTCGGGCCCGGGAGGTGTCCTCGGCCGGCGGTGTCAGACCACGGTCACCGGGTGGCACACCACCGCGTCGAACAGATAGCCCTGGGTGTTGTAGACGGCGGTGTCGGGCTGGGTGCGGCCCGCTGTGTCGGTGGCGCGGGCCAGCAGGTGCGTCGGGCCGGGCGGGCCGGGCGTCCAGGGCAGGGACCAGCGCGTCCAGGTGCCGGACTGCGGCCGGTCGTACAGCCGGGCTCGCCGCCGGCTCGCCCCGCCGTCGGTGCTGACGTCGACCCGCGCGACGGCGCCCGCGCCCGACCAGGACCGGCCGTGCAGCACCCGGCCCTCCCCCGCCGGGAACGTCGCGCCGCTCGCCAGCTCGAAGGCGCTCTTGATCGTCTGCCGGGTCAGCGGCGCGCTGCCGTCCGCCGGGTAGGCCGGGCCGAACAGCCGGTAGAAGGTCGTGTTCCACGGCGAGTACAGGGTGGCTTTGTCCACGAGTTCTCGTGGACAAAGCCAGGCAAGAGATCACCAGCCGCCTACCGCCCGTCCCCGGTCACATCCAGCCCAACCTGGACGACCGAAAGCGCCAAGAGGCATCCGCGTTCGTCTGGGCACAGGTCACTCACGGCGAGCCGCTCTTCGCACCACGGACGATCGAGGCAGAATAACCCGAAGAACTCCGGAGAGTATGGCTCAGCCAGCGCAGCAGCACCTGGGCCAAACTCGCCCGCCCAGGCCGGATCCATCACTTCACGGCACTACGCAGGCTCCTGCTCCAGCACGCCGAGCACCTCATCCGAAAGATCGACAGCGGTCAGACCGACTCCTGGTCCATCTGCGGATAGCCGATCTCGGAGATGTCCTGGGCCAAGTCCGCCAAGCTGACCTCCGGGTTCAGCAACGATACGAGGTCCTGGTCCAGTGGTCGCAACGCATGAACCTGGCTCACCGCCCCCAGGTCGACGAAGACCTCGTAGTAGTCCTCTGCGAAGCGCTGGAACACTTCCGGAGACCGGTCGACCAGGAGGCTGAACAGGCTCGTCGCCCCGTCAGGATCGACAGCGCCCTCGGGGAAGTCGATCGTCCCGTGGTGCCACCGCTCGTCCGTCGGTCCCCGCCACAAGCAGGCCGTCACGACGGGCACCCCCTCGTGATCGGTGAACGCCGGTTCCTCGACGAAGGCTCTGAAGGGCTCGGGGACTTCGTCGATCACACCCGGCCAGGGCTCGCCATCGTTGCCGAAGGGGCTCATCGGCGATTCGTGGTCGAAGCCGCGCACATAGGCCCCGGCCGCCGAGAACACGATCGAGTACTCGTCTCCCGACCCGTTGCGCATCGAGGCCATCTCCTCACCGTCGGCCCAACCGGCGTTGAAGGAGTAGTACCGACTCTCCCAGTCCGGGCTCAGGATTGCATCGAGCATCGCCAGTGAACGGCACAGGTCCCGCAGGTCGGCGACGGCGGGGAGTCGGCGGGCCACGTCATAGACAGTCACGCGCTCATCCAACCCGATGCCACCGACACCCCGACCCGCCAGGGGCATCGTGAGCCACCCAGTTCCAACATGCGTGGCCAGGTTCCAACTACCGTGTCCCGGCTCAGCCACGACATCGACACGGAACGCTCAAACGGCCAACTCGCACGCTCACTGGCCAACTGAAGCGCTCAGTCACATTGGCCTCGCCCAGAAGCATCTTGAGGCGAGCTGCTATAGGCCGAACTCAAGGTGCTCGATGTCCGTGAACCGGACCTCCTCCAGAGAGCCGGCGCGGCGGCCGTCGTCCTGAAAGTACACCTCCTTGAGCGCTTCGGCGGCGATCTCCTGGAGCCGGGCGTCGCTGGCCCCCTGCTCCTGGGCCTCGAAGAGGCGGGCGGCGTAGACGGGCGGCAGGGCGACGGTCAGGTGCCGGATGCGGTCCTGGTCCGTCGACCCGATCGGCGCGGTGTAGCCCATGCGGGCGCGGGTGTCGATAACGATGCCGCCCGTGCTCGCCGCCTTCGCCTTGGCCTTGGCCCGGATCTGCGGCTGCCACCGCTTCTTCACCTCGCGCTCCAGGCGTGCGGCGAGGTCCGGGCGGGGCTTTTTGATCTGGTCCTTCACGTACCGCTCGACGGTGCGCTGCGAGATGCGCAGCATTTGGGCGACCGGCTTGGTGCCGCCCAACTGCTTGACCAGGTACCGCATCTGCGGGCCCGCCGTCTTGGGTGCTGGGCGGGTGAACGCCTTCTGCACTGCGGCGTCCAGGCCGTCCCCGAACAGGCTCATCGTCGCCTTCTCCTACTCTCCGTTGTCGACGTCGGTGACGGTGCCGTCCTTGATGTACCGGGCGAGGTTGAGCTCCGGGGCGTTGAACCGCTCGCGGACCTCTTCGCCCCACAGGATGCTCTGGGTGCCCTCGTGCTTGACCAGGCCGGGGTTGATGCCGAGCTTGAAGCCGCCGGGCAGCGGCTTGCCCTCCCGGTAGGGCAGGAAGTCCAGCGGCGAGGGCCCGCCCGCGGCGTAGACGACGCAGTCCGACAGGATCGCGATCGGGTACTGCCCGGTGAACGCCGCATGCTTGACGATCTTGCGGTGCAGGTTCATCCGGGTGCGGGAGATGACCGCCGCCCGGATGTCCGGCCGCCACGTCGGCCGGGACAGGGCGCGCCACGGCTCGCCGGGCCGCCAGCCCTCGCCGCGGGGCCGCTCGCGGAGCTTGCCCAGGCCACCCTTCACCGTGGCCTTGACCGCCGAGACGACGATGGCCAGCTCCGGGTCGCGGGCCTTGTAACCGTCCATCGCCGTGAGGAAGTCGGCCGGGGCGAGGTCGGCGTCGACGCCGAGGTCGGCCATCGTGGCGAGGTAGGCGTCGCGCAGCCGGTTGTACCAGCCGTCCAGGTAGCGGCCGTTGTCGTAGCGCACCCACGCCTCCAGCGGGCGCACCTCGTAGCCGAGCTCCACCGCGTAGGCGACGGTGGGCGTCGCGTACCAGGCCGGGCCGGTCGGGCGCTCGCCCTTCGGCGTGAACGGGCTGGGCAGCAGGCTGCCGTCCAGCTCCACCCACTCCTTGCCGACCTTCACGCGGGACAGGTCGACGTGGGAGAGGTCGACCAGCCACGAGCCGGGCAGCTTCGGGTCGAACGCGGGGGCCTTGACGTGCGTCGCCTCGCCCAGGCCGACATTCAGACCGTTCGCGCCGGCGGCAAAGGCCATGTTGACGTCGATACCGACCAGGTGCCGCAGGGTGCACTCCGCGTCGGTCATCGGCCGTGCCCAGTCGTACGCCTCCTCGAACAGCTTCTCGCCGGGGCCGCGCACGTGGAAGCGGGGCAGGTCCTTGAGGACGGGGTGGCCGTCGGGGACCTCGCACGGCGGGAAGTTCATCGGGTCGATGGCGTCCTTGCCCAGCGAGCCGGGGTTGTGCTCGGAGTGCCGCTTGCCGTCGGCGTCCGGCTCGGAGGCCCGGGTCGGCGGGTGCAGGGCGGTCATCAGCTCCAGGCCGGTCACGGCCGTGGAGCCGCGCGGCGTCATCACGCGGGAGGCGTACACGCCCAGGACGCGGGCGAGCTCCGCCGGCGGGAGCTGTCCGGCCGCGCCCCAGTGCCGGGTGTCGAGCGCGTTCCAGGAGGGGATGCACAGCTGCACGCAGGCCCGCTCCGAACCGGTGGCGGGGCGGTAGATCCGCGCCCACGGCCCGAACCCGCGCTTGGTCAGCTTCCACTCCGCGCGCGCGAGCTGCTTGATGACCTTGTGGCCCTCCGGGATCCGCCCGGCGTGCTTCTCCTCCTCCGTGAGGGTGACGGGCAGGCCGTAGCGCTCGAGGGCGGACTCGGTGAGGACGATGAGCGGGTCGGCGTCCTTACCGGGGCCGGCGAGCTTCGGCTGCCCGAGCTTGGCTTCGCGCAGTGTCCAGTCGACCAGGGCCGGGATGCTCTTGGCGGGTACGTCCAGGACCAGGCCGCCGGTGCAGTACGCCAGCACCGTGCCGTCGTCCTCGACGTCGACGACCGCGAGCGGGCCGTTCTCGAAGCGCGGATCGGTGCCGCCCGCCGGGGTGCCGGCAGGGGCCGCCTTCTTCGCTCCCGGGCGGCGCGACGTCGACGACGTCCTGGTGGTGCGCGCCGGACGCGGCGCGGCCGCCGGAGCAGCTGTGACAGGGGCAGGGCTCTGGGTGTTCTCGGTTGCAGTCATGACCGCAGCCTCGGACGCCTCCCCTGTGGACAGAGTCCGCGCTTCCGCCGGGGCGGGCGCTGCGGTGAACGTGGCCGGCACCGCAGCGTCAGGGGCGGGCGTGGCCGTGTCGGCCGGGGCGGCGGGGTAGAGCTCCGCGAGCTTGTCCAGCAGCCGGGCGTAGGCGTCGCGCTCCGGCGGGCGGGGCTCCGTCTTGCCGGACTCCCAGCCGGACACCGTGGCCCGGCGCACCTTCAGCGCGGTGGCCACTTCGTCGATCGTCAGGCCGTGTGCGGCACGCAGCCGCTTGCGCTCCGCCGGCGGCGGCAGCGCGGCGCGGGACGCGACCAGCGCGTCGACCGCGTCGAACAACTCGGACATGGAACACCTCCTGACCAACACTCTACTCCATGAAGCGTACGAATGGCGTACGTTTGGCGTACTATTGCCGTACCTAGCGCGTTAGATGGGGCGGGGTTCGGTGTTCTGGCTGGCGTTTCGTGCTGACGCCGCAGCGGAGCCACCGTGCCGGAACCCGCCATCTCGCCCCCGCGCCTCTCGCGCCGCGCGCTCCGCATCGACTGCCCGGCGTCGCCGCAGGGGGAGGCGTCGGCTGCCGCGGTGGTGCCAGCGGCCCGCCAGCAGGGGGCGTACCCGGCGCCGGCTCCGACCTATGCCGATCGGCCCGCGTCGAGATGGATCAAGCCAAGTTCAGGAAGCCGCATACGTACGCCTACCGCCCGGCCGGAGACTACGCAGTGCAGTTATCCGACTACACGCTTCAGGTGGAGGGCTTCCTTGCCGCGCAGGGACGACATCGTGACGATCGTGATCGACACGAAGAACGAAATGAAGAGATCGATCGACGGCCTGGGCACCAGGGTCAACGACCTGGAGCGGGACCTTCGGACCGCGTTCACCACCGAGGTCACAGGGCTGCGCGAGACCGCCCTCGCCGACTTGAAATCGTCGCAGCACGAAACGCGGACCAGTTCCTACAACGCGGGCAAGCGGGCGAGCGAAGCCGTTGCTGCGGTGGCCGACCTGCGCCGGGACGTTGACCGGCTGCACCACGGTCTCGAAGGTCTGCGTGAGGACGTCGGCAAGATTCTGGAGGCTCTGCAGGCCGCAGCACCGGCATCGGCACGTGTGCCGGCGGCCGTCGATTCGGCGGAAGACCCGCACCCGCACCAGGCCGGGACCAGCATCGGGTACGAATCGGATTCTGTCGTCCTGCCCGAGCAGAGGCAGGCACCGGACCAGGAGTCGGCACCCCAGGTTGAACCTGCTGCTCTGAGGCTCTCTGCGGACAGTTCACCCGAAGGTGATGAGCCGGGAGTCTCCACGGACCCCGATGCCCCCACGGCCGACGAGGACGAAACCGATCAGTCGCCACCTGAAGCTGAGCAGTCCGCCCCGGGATCCGACGAGCGCGAAGAGGAGGACCACGACGTTCCCCGCGCGGCGCTGGAGGCCAGCGAGCAGGGCCCGAGCGATTCGGTGGAGGAGCCGTCTCCGCTCACCTGGAAGGGCAGAATCTGGGCGATCATGAGGGCCGGTAAGGTTGCGTCGGCCACCCTGGTCTGCCACCGGGACACCTGGGAATTCGTGGCAGCACAGGTCGGCAGCCACCCGCACTTCCGGACCCCGTCCCTCGAAGAACGTGAGAACGGCCTGGTGGCCGCGGTCCTCTCCGGCCGGTCGCTGGTCGCCATGCTGCTGGCCCTCTACCGCACGGCGAATGCCTCCATTCGCAGGCCCGACGGCGAGGACACCGAGGAGCTGATCACCTACGCCGACTGGGCCATGGCCTCCCAGGTCTACTACGCGACCGCCCGAGTCCTCAGCAAGGCCTCCTACGAAGAAGGGGATCCCGTTGTGGTGACGATCGACAACCGGGTGCCCGCCCGGCCATGACCGTGCCGGGTGCGCATCTCCTGAACAGGTGAAACGGAAGCCTCGCGGTCGACGCATCGTGGGCGTACCGGCAAAGAGCTGAGGGCCCTCACCGCTGGTGAGGGCCCTCAAAAGTCTGACCCCGGTCGCGTGACGTAAGCCAGAGGCTGAACCGGGGAATCTGCCGCCATGATACATCAGGGGGGTGCAGATACAACCGACGGCGGAGCAGCTCAAGCTCCTGGAGCCGCTGATTTCCCGGCCCCGCCTGGCTCCCTTCCTCGCCGCCACGGCCACGCCGGCCGCCGCGATGGAGCTGTACCTGTGGAACGTGCGGCTGTCGGCCGCGTTCGGTGAGGTGATCGCCCTTGCCGAGGTCATCCTGCGCAACGCCATGGCGGAGCAGCTCGCGGCCGCGTACGGGGCGACCTGGTACGCGCGCACCGACTTGTTCGACGACCGAACCATGAGCGGCTTCAAGACGACGTGGCGCAACATCACCATGCCCGCCGACCTGGCGACCGGGAAGCCGGCGCAGAAGACCCTCCAGGCGGTCCCGGCCGGGAAGATCGTGGCGGAGTCGACCTTCGGCTGCTGGGTGAACCTGCTCGACAAGGGCGGCACCCGCGGCGACGGGCCGTACCGCAAGAACGTCGACTACGACTCCACGCTGTGGCGCAAGGCCCTGCACAAGGCGTTCCCGAACAGCGGCGGCAAGCGGACGACGGTGTTCACCACCGCCAGCCACGTCCGTTCCCTGCGCAACCGGGCCGCCCACCATGAGCCGCTGATCGACGGAGTTCCCCTCCCGGGCCAGAACGATCGCCGCGGCCGAACCCGCCGGCTCACCCTGCGCGAGGCCCACACCGAGGTCCTGCGCCTGGTCGAGTACATCGACCAGGACGTCTCCGCCTGGCTGGGCCAGACCAGCCGTGTGCCTGACCTGCTGCATACCCGGCCCTGACCCGCGTCCGGCACACCGCACGAGCGGAGCCGGACGGGTGGCGCGGTCGTGTCCGCAGCGACGGGGTGCTCGTTGACCGGCGGGGGCCGGCCGACGAGCAAGGGAGACTCCGATGGGGCGGATCAAGAAGAAGCGCGCGGCACGTGACGCGCGCCGCCAGCCTGGCATCCAGCCGCAGGCCGCGCCGCCGTTCCCGCAGGCGGAAGTCGAGCGGGTCATGCGGCTGTGGGACCGGGCGATCGACACCGGGCTGATGGCCAGCGGCACGGATGTGAAGTACCACTTCACCCTGGACGGCAAGGTGCTCTCCGTCGCCGTCGGCAGAAGCGGGCAGGTGCTGGCCAACGGCGAACGGCTCACGCCGTCGGTGGCCGAACGGCTGCGCCAGGACATGCCGCTGCTGGCGGGGATGGTCACCTTCTACGAGAACAACCAGCTCGCCGGCCGCGGCCTGGACGATGCGCCTCAGGACGGCGTGACGCCCCTGTTGCCGCCCGCCGGCCCCGACCCGATGCCGGCGGTGGACGAGGAAGCCCTGGCCGAGGCTCAAACCGCCACCGCGGTGCTGGTACGCCAGGGCAAGGTCGCCGAGCCGGTGGGCGCGATGGTGATCCCCGCCCAGAGGGGCGGCGTGCTGTTCGCCGTCGGAGGCCGGGACGGGGAGCTGTACGTCAACGGGCGGGCGCTCACCCAGCAATGGGCCGACGCGCTGCGGGCCAAGGTGCCAGAACTCGCCTCGGACATCGACCGGCTCCAGGCCATGCGTGCGGAGTGGCTGGATGCGCCCCCGCAGGACCGCACGCTGGCGCTGGCCGGCAGCTGCACCGACCCGAACTGTCACACCCCGCACTGAACGAACAACGCGCGCCCCGGGGGCAGATGTTCGGGTCGGCCTGGCTTGGCGGCAGCACCTATTGGCGGGCTGCGGGGATGAACAGGCGGGTGCCCTGATACAGGCCAGACGCGGTCTCTTCCCGCCGCCGCTCCACCAGGTTCATCGCCTCCAGCCGGTCTGCGATCTTCGATGCTCCCGGCAGGCCACACCCCAGCAGGGACGCGATCGTCGCGGAGATACGGCCGCGCTGGCTGTCGACTGGTCCGTCGATCAGCCGGACCTCGCCCGTTGCCGAGGTATCCAGGACCAGCAGCAGAAACGCGAGCCGGTCTGTGGCCGCCCCGCGTCCCGTGCGCGTTCCCATCAACCCGGTGCCCGGCGCGAAGAGCGCAGACACCACAGGCCGCAGGGCCCCGTCCGGGGCGGCCGCGGTGGGCGACGTGAACACAAGGCCCGGGTCCCCGTCCGGAGCGGTGTGCCAAGCCGCCCGGCGCAGCCCGGGAGTCACGAGCGATGCCACATGCGAGAGGGACACCCCGACCCACTCCCCCAGGCTCTGTGAGCGCAGCGTCACCGACTTTTCCCCGGGTGGGATCAGGGCCTGCAAGACCACCGCGGCGAGCCGTACGGCATCGAGCTCACCCGCCAGGCCGGGGCCGTTCAGGACTGCATGAACAGCAGCACGCGCGCGCTCCCGGCTCGGCTGATCCGGCACAAGAGGGGATGTGGGCTCCATGGCGGTCTCCTTCTTCGGCGGCACATGAGTGAAACGGTCGGGTTGGGCAGACGGCTGCGGGATCACGCGGTCCGCTCCAGCTGCTGCGGTGCGGCCATCGGGCGGCCGGCTTTCTCGGCACGGGCCCGGCGCAGGGCGGCGGCCTCGGTCGCCGCTGCCTGACGACGTCGCTGGAGGCGAGCATCGTTCATCGAGGCCGGCGCATCGTCCGGGGCGGCGTCGGGCTCGGGGAACGCGCGCCGGCTGAGCTCACGCATGGCCCTGTTCTGCCGTTCGATCGCCTCGGTGACGCCCGAGCTGACGTGCTGGACACGCGGGACGGCCTGGTGGGCGGCCAAGGCCCGGTGGAAGCCGGGCGGGGCCATGTCGCGGGTCTTCACCGGCGCCTCGGGCGCGGCCGCCGCCGGAGCGGTGACCGCCTCGCGGTGCGCGAGGCCGGTCGCGCCGGCGGCCAGGACGCGGACGGTGCGGACCGCCTGGGTGCCGACAGCGTCGTTCGCCGCGGTGACGATCCGGGAGGTGATCAGGCGCAGCTGGGTGGCGTACGCGGGTGAGTCCGGGCGCAGGTCCAGCTGGCCGGTCTCCGCGTGGAAGGCGACCGCCTGGACGTGCGCGGCCAGCTTCGGGGAGAGGCCAGCCGCGATGTGGGGCCACTGGTCCAGGATGCTTCCGCCGGCGGCCGGGATGTCCCAGGCCCGGTCGGCCATCAGGCCCTGGAGCACGGCGGCGAACCCGGTCGGCTCCCGGCCGTCACGCCGCACAGTCGCCCGGAGGGGGCGCTTCGCCTTGCGGGTGCCGGACTCGCCGCGGGCCTTGGCGGCCTCGCGCGCCTGGTGCAGTGCGACCCGGGCCAGGTCGACGCCCGACAGCTCCGTGGCCGGCTGCTCGTTGCTGGTGGTGGTGTTCAGGGTTTCGGTCATCACGGCCTCCTACCGGCGTGCGACGGTCATGTGGTTGGTGCTGCTGAGCAGCTTGCGTACGCGCTGCACCAGGTCAGCGCCGTAGATCTCCTCAGCGCCGGCCGGGCCGAGGGTGTCGAGCGTCGTGATGACCTGGTCGGGCCTGCCGAGCATGAACTCCTGCCAGGCCGTGGCCCGGAACTTCTTGAGTGCCTGTTCCATATCTCCGGTTCTGAGTAGCCTTGGCGCCTAGGCTGGCCGTGTGTCCGAGGGCGCCGGGCGGACCGGAGAGCGGGTGTGCGAGGGCTGTGGTGAACGGCTGAGGCCGGGAGCGCGGCCCGACGCAGTGTTCTGTTCGGCGGTGTGTCGTGCCAGGCAGTGGCGTCGGGTCCGTCGGCTGCGGAAGCGAGTGGCGGCCGAGCTGGACGGCGACGGAGTGGTCAAGTGCCCGGTTTGCGGGGCGACTTGGGTGGCGGGCGTGGACCGGCGGTCGAACGCCGTTTATTGCTCGCGGCGGTGCGTGACGAGGGCCTGGCGGGCCCGGAAGGAAACGTACGGCGAACGGTCACGGTGACCGCAGCGCGAACGCATCCGGATCGCACTTCTGATCGGATTCCGGTCATTACCGGTCAATCGTTGCGATCATAGGATTTACGGTCCGACTCTCGGGTTCGAGAGGCGGGCCGTGTCTCGTCACGGTCAACGGCCGTGCCCGGCCTGCGGGTTGAGGTGAGAACCGTGCCCGAGGAGATCGAGAAGACCGGCGCCGGCGACAAGGTGGGCAGTGTCAGTGCGAGCCGGTACGCGCAGATTGTGGCCGAGCTGCGGAAGTTGGTGGAAACGGCCAGCCGCATCCAGTTCGCGATCGGGGACTACGCGCTGGAAGTCGAGCCGATGCGCGAGTACGGCGGCAACGAGAAGAGCGAGGCGCCGTTCACGGTGAAGGAGTCGCTGTTCCGGCTGGCCGAGGACATCGGGGTGTCGTACTCGATGGTCAACCAGACGAGGTGGACGGCGTCCCGGTGGCCCGAGGAACGCCGGGTCACCGGCGTCTCCTACACGGTCCACCGGATTCTGGCGGGGATCGCGGACGATCAGGAGCGGTTCGAGGCGATCCTCACCCCGCCCGCGGGGAAGTCACGGTGGTCGCCGGACGAGGCGAACCGGCGGGCGGGCCGTCAGGTCGTCAAGCCGGTCACCCCGCAGGAGAAGGTGAGCGCGATCCACACGCTCGCGAAGGACGAGGGGGTCGCGGCGACGGTGACCGGGGACCTGCTGAAGCGGCCGGCGGTCGTCGCGCAGGTCAAGCCCGAGGACCGGGTGAAAGCGGTGACCGAACTCGCCCGCGAGGACTCGGTGGCTGCTGCGATCGCCCCGGACATCCTGCGGCGCCCGGACGTCGTGGCAAAGGTCGCACCGGCCGACCGGGTGAAGGCGGTGCAGGAGCTGACACAGGACGAGTCCGTCGCCGCCGAGGTGACCACCAGTCTGCTGCGCCGCCCCGACGTCGCGTTCAAGGCGATGGGCGACGACACCGCTCGTCACCAGGTCAACCACGCGCAGGTCGAGCGTGGCCGCCAGGCCCGCGAGGACTTCGAGGAGAACAGCCCTCTCGCCCCGGCGATCCGCGGCATCGACCGGTCGGTGGAGTTCCTCGACCTCGTCACCGCCTGCCACGCGTTCGTCGCGGCGTCCGGCCGTGTCGTCCCCGGCCTGCGTGACCGTCAGCTCAGTGACGACGAACGCGTCCTGGTCCACGAGAACGTCGCCCGGGTCCGCGCGACTCTGGACTGGATCGAGACGGCCGTCGACACCGGGAAAGTCGACGTCGACGGCGAACTGGCCCGGCTCCTGCAAGGCGAATAGCCGGTGCCACGCGCTTCCGAGCGCAGATCGGCGGCCTCCCAGCGGCACGCCGACACTGTCCGGTTCGTGCTCTTCGAGGCCCGCCCAGCCGGGCTGGCCTTCCCCCAGCTCGTCCGTTCCGGCGAGCTGACACCCAGCCAGACCCGCGCGGGCCTCGCCTGCCTGCGCGACATCATCTCCGAACGGGGCTGGCCACCCCTGATCTGGACAAAGAAGGACGGCTACCGGTTCTGCACCGACACCGCCGAGCTCCAGGCATACGAACTCGGGATCGTGAGGGAGAAGCTCACAGAGATCCGCCGGTTCATCACCGCCGTCGTCGGCCCGCACGCCGCTCTCCAGCCGAAGGGACGGTGGATCAAGCACCTGAACACCCAGCTCAGCTCGGTCGAGTCCACGCTCGACATCATCTCCGACTTCATCGACAACTGACCGGGTTGGGGGACGGCGCGGCCGTCCCCCAACCTCCGTCACCGGGAAGGGGGTTCGAGATGTCCCGGCTCCGCTGCTACCCCTCCGACACCTACGATGACGAATGGGCCCTCATCCAGCCCCTTCTCCCGCCGCCGGCCTGCGAGTCCCCCAAAGGGGGGCGCCCCGAGAGGCACCCCCGCCGCGAGGTCGTCGACGCGATCCGCTACGTCGTCGACACCGGCTGCAAGTGGAGGGCCCTGCCCCGCGATTTCCCGCCCTGGCGGACCTGCTACAACTTCATGGCCCGCTGGGCGGCTGCCGGCGTCGTCGGACAGATCCGCGACCAGCTCCGCAAACGCATCCGCCGCGAGATGGGCCGGGCGCCCGGCGCGGTCGCCACCGTCATCGACTCCCAGTCCGTGAAGGCCGCCGAAACCGTCGGCAAGGACTCGCGCGGCTACGACGGCGCGAAAAAGATCAACGGGCGCAAGCGGCACCTGGTCGTCGACACCAAGGGCCTGCCGCTGTTCGTCATGGTCACCCCGGCCGACGTGACCGACCGCGAGGCGGCCAAGGAAGTGCTGTTCCGGCTGCGGCTGATGCACCCCGAGATCACCATCGTCTGGGCCGACTCCGGCTATGCCGGACAGCTCGTGACCTGGGCGAAGAAGCACCTCGACCTGACCCTCAAGACCATCAGCCGCCCGAAGGACGCCGTCGGGTTCGTCATCCTGCCCCGCCGCTGGGTCGTCGAACGCTCGCTCGCCTGGATCATGCACGCCCGCCGTCACGCCCGGGACTACGAACGGCTCATCCAGCACTCGGAATCTTTGATCACCTGGGCAGCGATCACGCTGATGACCAGGCGCATCACCCGCCGGTCCTCCCGCAGGAGCGGACAACCCGCCTCCCACGAGGCCAACCGCGACTGATCGTTCTCAAGTTCACGGTCGGCAACTCCACCCGGACCGGCCCAAGGACTGGCCGGAAGCCCGCTCTGGGTCGCGGTCACACGAGTTCGCCGGGGGCGTATCGCCGTCGGGGCGGGCCCACCCGGTTCAGTTCGGACTGGAGGTGCAGGGGCAGGGCGTCGTGGACAGCCTTGGGGAAGAACGCTGCCAGCGGGGCCTCTTGGCGCCGGGGGTAATAGCCGTGCTTGCGCAAGTGCTGCACCAGGTCGTCCTCCGTGAGCTCTGCTCGGAGTCGGGTGGCGAGCCCGTCGGGTGCCTTTACGAGCACGCGGCGTTCATCGAGGTCGTTGTCGTGGTCCACCGTCATCAGGTGGGCGGCGAGCGCTCCCAGCGCTAGGACGTTGCCGTCTGCGGTCTGAGCTCTCCCACTGGCCATGGTCTCCCATACGTGGCCGCGCTTGGCCTGGACGTTCCACAGGACGGTCTCTGCTGTCGACACGATCCGACCTTAGCCACCCACTCGGCCCGGCGATGTCCTGTTCATGAATGACGCCGCCCCCCACCCTCACTACCGGCCGAGCCGTTCGCCAACCAATCACGACCCCCGACATGTCATGTCGGCCTCAGGAACAGGCACTCAAGCCTTTCCCTACTGCCTGGCCGCGTGATGAGAGGTGGCCGGGCCGCAGCGTGAGAGGCGGGGGTTCAGGGGCGGGTGGCGATGATGGCTGGGTGCGGCTCGTTTCAGGCCGGCGCCCAGGTCGTAATCTCCCTGCTCAGCACCGGGATGGAGCCGTCTGCGGCTCGTGACGGTACTTGTGCTGTACGGAGCCAAAGCCACCGTGACGTACATGAGCATCAGTCGGTCTTTCTGAAGACCTCCGACATCCCGTCTCCCGTCTCATGAGTCAGCAGCCCCGTCGCGTCCGGCGTGATCAGGCCGACGTGAGTGGCCAGTTCCCGGCCGTGCACGTCGACGGCCGCCTCGATGAGGCCCGCGAGCGCGTCCAGCCCGGTCCGGGCGCGGGAACGGGCCACGGCCCCGCAGCCGACGGCGACCAGGGCGGCCGGCCACCACCAGCAGGCGAGCAGGGCGTAGCCCGCGGCCCAGGCTGTGAGGCGGGCCGCGGCGCTGAAGGAGTCGCGGGCCGACTGGATCTGCCGTCCGGCGGGCTCGGGGAGGATCAGCCACAGCCGCGGCCACAGGGCGGCGAGGTCCACGCCGTAGGCGGCCTCGACGCGGTCCGCCGTCGCCTGCATGCGGTCGCCGTACCAGGTGGGGCGGGTCGGTTTGCGCAGCGCGATGCGGTCGCGGGCCTCGGTGAGGGCTTGGATCCGCGCAAATGTGCTTCTCGGGATCGTCACCGCGCCGTTCGCTTCGGCAGCGGTCGGGTTGGCGTGTGCGACGGCCTCCTCGACTTTCGCGTCCCTTTCCTTCCATTGCCGCTCGCGTCGTGCGGTGAGGGCGAGCGAGAGCGGGTCCCGGCCGAAGCGCAGCCAGTACTGTTCGATCGCGCCGCCGAGGAACTGTGCGGCGAGTGAGGCCGCGGCGGCGGTGAGCAGGACGAGCGCCGCCAGGAGTGCGGCGGTGCCGGTCCGGTCGAGTGCCGGGCGGGCGGCGAGGTCGTCCAGGGTGGCGCGCAGCCGGTCGACGTCGTGCCAGTGGCGGTGCCCCAGGGTGGTGCCGATGGCTGTGACGGCGAGGAAGAGGGCGCCGGGCAGCACCAGCAGGTTCAGCCAGCGTTCGGTGAGTTTGCTGCCCAGGGTGGCGAGGAGTGGGTTCATGAGGTCGGCGGCCCGGGGGTCACTCTTCGGGGCGCAGACGCCGTTTGCGCATACGGGTGTCGTGGACCGCACAGTGCGGGGCGGGCAGCAGGTCGCGGGCCCGTTCCAGTCGGCTGCAGCGGGCCTGTCCCGGGCACACAGCCACCTTGATGTGCGTCGCAACGCCGGGAGTAGTTGCGCCCCGGGATTCGTTGAGTAGCCCGCGTGCGTCCCCGGCCTGGCGTAGCACGTGGTCCAGGTCGTCGTAGCAAGCCGCCAGCACGGCGGCGTCCGCGCCCGACCGCAGCAGGGTCAGCGCACGCTCGGCCGCCGCCTGGACCTCGGGCAGCCGCCGCACGTTGCTCGACGAGCCGAGCAGGGCGCACAGTGCCGCTGTCCTCTGGGCCATTGCAGAGCGATCGGGCTGTACCGTCATGCTCCAAGTGTGCCGCAGATTAAGCACAGTCGAGGATGGCCATTGTGGCGGCGGAGTCGGCATGGGGAGTTCGGCAACGTGCGGGATGATCGGGACCGGCTGGTCCGGGCGATCCGTGATCGCGTCATGCGGTACGGGGCTGCGGGCGGGCGTGTGAACAGGGACGCCGTGTTCGGCGACGAGGCAGATGCTGAGCTTCGGGCACTGCTGAGGATCGCCGACACGACGACGGATATGGAGGCCCGGCACGCGGCCGGGTGGCTCTGTGCCGCTCGCGCGGCGGGTGACTCGGGGGATCACGGCCGGGTCTACGGAGGCATGGCCGGAGCGCTGCTCTTTCCGGTGTGGGTGGTTGATCCACGGCTCGTGCCGCCGGAGTTCGCAGTGGGCTACGCGGGTATCGACCCTGCTGCGCGGCCGAACCCGGGGCATGGCGACAGTCCCGCCGATTGGGCGGGAGAGTGTGTTGCGTTCTTGATCGCTGCGGAGGGGCAGCAGCACAGTCCGCCGCCGGACGCCTCCACCGATGTCCGGCGAGGCTATGAGACGGCTGCGCAGTACGCCGCCATGACACCCTCGCGCGACATACTCCTCGCCTCCGCGATCGGGTACGGCACTCTGTCTGTCCTCGCGACTGCGGAGGACGACCCGTTGTACGCGGACCGCAGTGAAGGACTCTCCGTCGCGATGACCCTCGCCGGGATGACCTGGCCGTTCGGTGACCTGGGCGCCGATCGGGTCCGGTTTGCCCGCCGTGCCCTCAAAGGCATCCCGTCCGATTCCCCGGACCGGCTCGCTGCCCTCAGTAATCTCGGGATCCAGCTCCTGGAGCGATACCGGCAGGGCTACGACCCAGAAGACCTGCACGACGCTGTCGGTATCGCGCGTGACGTGCTGGCCCAGATGCCTGCGGAGAGCCCGGACCTGGCCTACTACCTCAGCGCACTGGGAAACGCGCTGATCCTGCTCCTGGATCAAGAAGGCGACTTTGAGCGGTACGACGAGGTTGTGGATCTGTTCCGCCAGGTGGTCCCCGGCGTTCCTCAGGAAGCGGCGGCTGCACGGCTCAACCTGGGTATCGCACTCCTGCTGAGAGGCCAGCGCACTCGCCGGGCCGACGACCTGGACGAGGCGGTCCATGCGCTGACCGAGGCGCTCCCGGCGTCCCGGGACGCGAAGCAGACCGCCGCGATACGCCGAGCCCTGGGCAACGCGCAGCGTGCCCGATTCACTCTGTTCGGCGGTGATCCGACGGAACTGGACACGGCGATCAGGCACCTCTCAGACTCAACTGCCGGACCGAAGGAGACGACGCCTGACTCCGCGGTTGATCTGGAAACTGCCGCCACAGCCAGATACGCCCGGTACCAGCACCATCCGGAAGGAAGCACCGCGGATCTGGCGGAGGCTCTGCGGCTGTTGCGAGAAGCCGTCGCGCACCTGCCGACGGCCCACCCGGTCCGGCCCGAGGCTCTCCACCATCTCGGCCAGGTGCTGAAGAACAGCTACGAGGAGGGGGGAAGCCCAGAGGAGGTGAGCGAGGCCGTGCGAGCTCAGCGGGAGGCGGTGGCGCTTACCCCCGAAGGGCACAAGATGTTCGAAACGCGGATGCTCGACTTGGGCATGGCGTTGAGTTTGCGGCACCTGCTGACCGATGACGGCGAGGACCTGCGAGAAGCCCAGGAGTGCTGGCGCCGGGCGGTGCCATCGCCCGGCCTGGACCGCGCGGCCCACGCGACGCTGCTGGACAAGGTGGGGATCATTCGGTCTTTGGCCATTGCGCGCGTCCCTGAGTTGGTCGCCCAACTGGACGAGACAGTAAAGCTGTTCAGGGATGCACTCGCCCTCACCCCGGAGGGCGACCCGCTGATGCCCCACCGGCACCTCGGCCTCGCCGCCGCCCTGTTGACCCGCTTCGCGCACACGCAACGGCGCGGCGACGCCCGCGAGGCACGCAAGCTGGCCGACATGGTGATCGCGGCGCTGCCTCCGAACTCCCCCGACCTGCCGAACGCTCTGGCCGTGGCCGCGGGCTCGCGCCTCCCGAGCTCACGCAACCACGTCCGGGACGAGGCGGTCACGCTGGCCCGCCAGCTGATCGAGATCACCCCGCCCAACCACCCCCGGCGCGCCCTGCGACTGGCGAATCTCGGCCACGCCCTGGTCGTCCGGAGGGCGGGCCGCCTTCGAGCCGACCTGGTCAAGGCGGCTGAGGCGTACCAGGAAGGGGCCCTGCAACGGCATTGCGCCCCTTCCCAGCGCCTGGATGCCGCACGGTTCTGGGGCAACCTCCAGGCGGAGCTCGGTGACTGGGCAGGCGCATTGGACGGCTATGCGGTGGCGGTTGACCTCCTGAACTCCGTTGCGCCCCGCCATCTCGCCCGCGACGACCAGGAGTTACTGCTGAGCCGAGCCGTCGGGCTGGGTGCCGCAGCGGCGGCCTGCGCGGTGCGCTGCGGCCTCCCCGGGCTCGCGGTCGGTTTGCTCGAACAGGCCAGGGGTGTGCTCCTCTCCCACGCCTTCGACGCCGACAGCGATCTGACCCGACTCCGGGAGGCGGCCCCGGACCTCGCCAACCGCTTCGAAGAACTCCGGGATGCCCTGGACACGGCTACCGACAGCCAGGATCAGGGATTCCTCGAAGAAGAGATCCCCGGCGCCGCGCACGGCCCCGACGCCGGCGCCGATCTGCGGCAGCGGCTGGCCGCCGAGTGGCGAGAGCTGACCGGGCGTATCCGCGCCGAGCACCCGGAACTTGGCCTGCTGCGGTCGGTGCGGGAGTGGGACGAGCGGGAACTGCGCGCGACAGCCGCGGCGGGCCCGGTGGTACTGGTCAACGTCTCCCCGTACGGGAGCGACGCACTGGTCGTCACCCAGCGATCCATCGACGCCGTACCACTCCCTGGGCTGGATCCAGCGACGACATCGGCCCGCCGGCAGGCCCTCCAGGACGCGCTGTCGCGTATCGAGACGCCCCGAACCTCCCGCACCGAGTCCCTGCGCGCACAACAAGTCGTCCGCAACACGCTCACCTGGCTGTGGCAAGCGGTCACCGGACCCGTCCTCGACCACCTGGGCATCCCGGCCGCCCCCGCCGGACCGCTGCCCCGTGTGTGGTGGGCGCCCGGCGGCGTCCTCGGCACCCTGCCGTTGCATGCCGCGACCCCCCAAAGAGGTGCGCCAGGTGCGTTGGACCGGGTCGTCTCCTCGTACACGCCGACTTTGCGGGCTCTGCACCACGCCCGGCAACGCGCCGCCCGCCCCGCGGGCACCGATGCGCTCGTCGTCGCCGTCGGCGAAGCCAGCGGCCTCGCACCGCTGCCCGCCGCGCGCCGTGAAGCCGAACACCTCGCCCGGCTGCTGCCCAGCGCTCAGGTGCTGACCGGCGCGTCCGCCACTCACTCCGCGGTGGTCTCCGCCCTGCCCCGGTACGCGTATGCACACTTCGCCTGCCACGCCCTGGGGGAGCTCGAGCGTCCGTCCGCCAGCCGGCTCGTCCTGCACGATCACGCCGAACATCCGCTCACCGTCCGCGACCTCGCCCGGCTCAGGCTGCCGTCGGTCCAGCTCGCCTACCTCTCCGCCTGCGACACTCTGCGCACCAACCCCGAACTCGCCGACGAGGCCGTCCACATCGTCAGCGCCCTCCAGATCGCGGGCTTCCCCCATGTCGTCGGCTCACTGTGGCACGTCGACGACACGATCGGAGCCGGTGTCGCCCAGGACGTGTACGAGGCCCTAGTCACGGGCGACAACGCGTTGGATGTCAACCGGACAGCAGAGGCACTGCACTCCACCGTGTGCGCGCTGCGCGACACGTATCCCCAGACCCCAAGTCTTTGGGCCTGCCAGGTACACGCGGGTCCCTAGGTGTCTGGCCGGGGAGGTTGTGAACGCCACGTGGGGAGGCGACCTGGGCAGGCTCGCGGCAGCTCCGATGCACGACGGCAACGAGCGTGCTCCCGCTGTTTCTCACAGCCACGCGAAACGGCAGGTGACGCGCCCAGTCAGGGCAAAGGAGGGCTCGGGACCGGCAGGACCGCGACGTTGCCCCCGGACTGCCGCAGCCGTTCGAGGAGACGGGCGTTCTGGATCTCCAGCTCGGCATTACGCAAGGCCAGGACCTGGATCTGGTCGGCGTAGGTGGCCACGGTGCCCTTGAGTTCGCGGATCTCGGCGGCATGCTCGCTATGAAGCTCGCGCTCCGCCCTCTTCAGCCGGGCGACTTCTGCCCGCAGCTCCTCCGGTTCCGGACGGCGCGTCTGCGGCGCCTCCAGAATCTCCTTCACCGCCTGTGCCACCGGCGAGCGGTAGTAGGAGGCGCGGGAGACGCCGGCCTCGGTGCACACGTTCACGACCGTGATCTTGCCGTCGGTGAGTTCGGGTAGCCCGTGCATCAGCCGCTCAAACGCCTCTATCAGCGCGCGGTCGATGTCGGTGAGTCCTCTGCCGCCCGTGGAGAGCCGGTCGAAGGTGTGCCGGATGCGCAGTCGTGTCTCGTCGTTCACGCCGACTCCGCGCCTTCCTCGGTGTCGTCCGTGGTGATGCTCTCGATGAGTTCGTCGAGTTCGGCGGCGTGGTCGGTCAGGGCAATCACCTGCAGCCGGGGCAGGGCCTCGCGTTCCTTCTTGGGCAGGTCGAGCACCGTCAGGGCCTGGTCCCGTGCGGTGGTGAGCCGGGGCAAGTGCACTGCCGACCGGCGGGCGTTGGGGCAGCGCAGACACATGTTGTGCAGCGGCACCGGGCGGCCGAGCGCCTTGGCGCGCTTGCGGCAGACCGCGGTGGCGGCCTGGTAGAAGCAGTCGTTGAGTACCCCGGGGTGCAGCGTCTTGGTCAGGTGCCGCAGCATCGTCCGCAGCCGGGCAGGGGACGCGACGACACCGGGCAGGTCGCCGAGTTCGCGGCGGATTCGCTCGAACTCGGCCGAAATACGCTCGGCGGCCCCGCCGGAGGAGGCGCCACCGTTGTTCCAGTCGCGGTAGATATCCTCCAGGTAGTCCAGTCGCGCGACCGCGTCGTTGGCCGCTACTTCCTCGGCGAAGCCGGACTCCGATGTACCCGCATATCCCTCGAAAATGACTATTCGGGCATGTTGGTACTGCCGGGCGCCGGCGACAACGCCGAAGGGCTGGTGAGCGATATGCCAGGCCAAAGTTCGACGGAACTGCCGCGTGTCGAAACTCCAGGGAACCCCTGCTGGATCAGGTCCCTCCTCGGTAAGACCGAGCGGCCCGTCCGAGTCCTCGCCTCCGCGGCCGTGTTGATGGCTTTCTGAATCGAGGGTGTCCGGGGTGTCGTAGTCCTCGACACCGCTTGTGTCGTTGGGGATGAACAACCCGGCTTCCGTGCTGAAGAGCTCGTTGGCATGGTCGCGGAAGCGGCCCAGCCGGTAGGGAACGGACCCGAAGAGCTGATAGCCGGTGATGTCCGTGCCCCAGTAGCCGAAGAGATGGTCCGGATCGTCATGGAGGCCGAGGAGGACGTCGACGGCCTGGTGAACGATGTCCAAGACGACCCACTCGGCCTCATCGCCGCTGATCTTGCGGTGCTTGTAGACCCGCCCGCGCAGCTTGTAGCGGATCCGGCCGTCGTCGCCGGTCTCGGTGAATGCGCACTCGCGGCCCAGGAGGCGGACCTCGTCGTCGCGAAGTCCAGAAAGGTACGCGATCACGATCCAGCAGGCCGTGCGCAGGTACTCGGTCTCCCGGTTCACAGTCGTGGGGTCCAGCCGTGGCCGCCACGGCCGGCCGGACTCCGGCCAGGGCGACATCGGAGTGTCGAGGCCGCCTTCCTCAAATCCCAGCTCGGCCGCCGCCCGTGCCACGAGGTGATCGACACGGGCGTAGCCGCCGATCATCAGCTCGATCAAGGTGACGTTCGGCGACTGGACGACTCCGCCGACCACCTCAGCGCCTGGTCGCCGTGAAACCGCCTCCAGCGGTAGGGCCGGCAGGCCGCGCCCGGCCGCCCGGCGCTTCGCGATGAAGGAGGTGAATGCGGCTTCCTTCGCTCCGCCCATGCTGTAGGGCCGCCGGCGTGCGGCCTCCTGCAGGGCCTGTATCTCGGCACGGGCGGCGCGGATGTCGCGGCTGGCGATGGTGATGTAGAAGATGGCCGCGCGTAGCAGCGGAGCCATGATCTCCTCGGGGATGCGGTCCGTGCTGTTCTCGTCCGGTCTCGGCTCCTTGCCCACGACCGCCGCTGCTGTTCGGCCGGGCCACGGATGGACGTCCAGTCCGTCGCTGTGGAGGAAGGCGCGATGGGCGGCGAGCTGCTTCATCGTGGTGACGAGCGACGCAGCGGTGGAGAGGGACCCCTTCTTCCACTGGTCCAGCAACGCCGCCAGATCCTCCCGGGTGACTGCGGAGAGCCGTGTTATGCCGAGTTCGCGCAGGTCGTGCATGGCGTTACGTACGCGGGCCAGTTCCTGCGCGGCCCACGTGATCTTCATCGGTTTCACTGTCGAGACGCTCAAGTAGCTGGCCGGGATGCCCCGGCGGAACCGCGAGTAGAGGTATTCCTTGGCCGTGCGGATGGCCGTGTCGTCGGCGAATCCCGAGAAGTGGCAGAGGGCGTTCTTGCGGGTGGTTCGGGGGACGAAGGGGCGCAGGTCCCAGACCATGTCGCCGACGCGCGGCCCGCGGCCGGTCGCGGCGGTGGTGAGGTGCTCGGGCACGACGTACGCGTCGTCCGGGACCGGGGCCGCCGGACGAGCGCGGAGTTGAGGCGCGGTGGTCATGAGATGAGCTCCACAAACTGTGCGGGCAGCGACAGGCACGGCCCGCCGGCTTCGGCGATGGCGGTGGCCGTGGTGATCTGCTCGGTGCTGAACTTCGGCCGGATGTCGTTCACAATCCGCTCCCAGGCCAGGCCGTAGCGGGCCTTCCACTCGGCAGCGGCGTATTCCTCGCGCTGTGCTTCGAGGAAGTCGAGGAAGGACAGCAGGCTCGGCAGGTGCCGGGTGGTGAAGACGGCGTTCGGGCACTCCAGGCAGCCCCAGATCGCGACCGGGCAGCCTGCTCCCTTCTTCCGCGCCCAGGGGGAGCCGTAGTAGTCGCGGCACGAGGCCAGCCAGACGTCGTTGTCCGTCCCAAGGGCGGCGCGGACTTCGTCCGGCTCAAGGTCCTGGTCGCCGTCGTCCAGGCGGCGGCCGTCGTCATCCAGCACGACCGGCGCGGCCAGGGCCGCGTCCAGGGCTTCGCGCAGGCCGTCCTCCACCGCCTGCTCGTGTACCTCGCGGTGGGCCTCGATGTCGGCGTAGTGCCCGGCGGCGACCTCCTTGGTGTGACCGGACACGAAGTCGTCGAGGATGCCGCCGGCCCGCAGATAGTTCCGCGACTTGTAGCTCTTGCGCAGGCGACGCATGTTCATCGACACGGCGCCGCCGCGGTCCTTCATCTCATCGATCCGGTGCCGGGCCATCCAGGGCACCGCGTCCCGGGCCGTGTGGGTGCGTCCGTCCCGGTAGACGTCATGGACTCCGGCGTCTAAGGCGAGCACCCACAGGGAATCGGTGCCGGCGAACTCGCGGGCGCGCTGTGTGAGCCGCAGGGCGAGGCGGAGCAGGCCGCCCGGGTAGTGCAGGGCGCCCCCGTCGCTCACCCGCATCGTCTTGTGAGTGTGCTGGTGCGCGCGCTTCTTGACGTACGCGATGCTGACGAACCCGCGCGCCGGGTTGGACAGACAGTCCGCCTTCAGAGTCTTGGCGCACTCGGGTTCAAGTCCGGTCTGGCAGATCAGCAAGGTCAAGAAGGGCACCATGTCGGCCTTGGTCAGGAACAGGTGCGCGTTGACGGCTCTGATCCCGCCCAGGGCCCGCAGCGGACGATGCTGCCGCACGATGTCGTTGGTCAGCGGCCCGTTGCGGGCGACATACCACAGGACGTTCTCCAGCCGCCCCCACCCACCGGTCTCGGGGTCCTGGCCGGCTTCGGCCATCCGCTCACCGCGCAGAATCCGGTCCCGGACCGCGCGGACGTCGGCGAGCGCCGCGGCCTCCATACGCTCGAACACCGGCAACGGGTAGGCGTCGAGGGGCTTGCTGGTCAGCCGCTCCACCGTCGTCGCCGTGAACCCGATCCGCCCGTGCATCTCGGCGCTGAAGGCGTCCGGGGCGGACTCGTGGACGGCACGCAGCAGGCGCACGACCGTCCCGAGCAGCTTGTACGGCTGGCCGCTCCCCTTCGGGAAAGCCCGCGCCAGGTGCCCTTCGAAGGCATCCAGGAGCTCAGGTTCGAGGTCGTCCAGCGCGAAGTCGTCGGCGTGTCCGGGCTCGGCCGCAGCCACGAACTCGACGAACAGCCGCACGGCCCGGATCGCTTCGCGGAAGGCATACTTGCCGCCCATGGTTCCGTCGTCACCCCCGATCTGGCTCAACTCCTGGGTGAGCGGGCGGACGAGGCGGGGACACGGCAGATGCGAGAGGTCGTAGCGGATATCCTTCCCGTCGAACTGGAGCGAGAAGGCGACCGGCCCGATGCTGGGCACCGGGTCCGGAGGAGCGGGGATGTCGCTCGCTGCTGGAAACCGAACGCGCCGCGTCCTCATGCTGCCGCCGCCTCCGAAGCGACCGCCTCCAGGGCCGCGACCTGGGTGTCCCACTCCGCGAGCGCGGACAGGACGATCTCCTGGAACTCATCCAGAAGGTCCAGGTAGATGTAGACCGTCGACTCGTGCGCATGCCCGAGAAGCAGCTGCAGCTTGCGCATGGGGCTGCCGAACAGCAGCCGCTCCAGCTCCGCCCTGGTAAATCGCCGGTCCTCCCGCTGCCCCAGCGCGCGAATGGTCTGCCGCAGCATCAGACCAAGAATCTGAACTGCAAAAACGTGACGGAGAGTATGCGGCGAGACCTCGATGTCGATCCCGAAGGAAGCACAGCGCTCGTTGGCCCGGCGGAACGCCGACTGCCACGTGGAAGGCTTGAGCGGAAACCCGTCCTCGCCCAGCCACAGCGCCAACGGCTCCCGCGGCAGGCCGGCGGCATCCACACGGAACAGGTTCCGCCGCACGCCGACGCCGATCTTCGAGTACGCCCAGGCGCGGGAAGAGCCCACCACCGTCAAAGCGTGACGCCCCGCGCGACCCACCGGAACGAACTCCTCCAGCCCGACGTACCGCTCACGGGCCCGCGCCCGCTCCACCACGGCCGAACGCTCGATCGACAGGTAGTGGTGCCACGCCCGCAGCGTCCGCCGATTCCCGAACACCCTGCGCGCCTTTTTCCGCTTGGCCACCTGAGCCGCGAGGTAGATCTCGCCCCGTCCCCCTGCGACGGGAGGAAGCTCGGTCGTCAGCAGACTCGCCCCCTCGCCCAGACGCATGCCGGTGTAGACGAGCGAGTCGGCGAACAGCGCATTGCGCTCACCGTGCCGGCCACGCCACTTCGGGTCCGGCCTGCCATCCGGCAGCTCTCCCCGCAGCCCGACATTGCGCCACAGCAGGTAGTCAACGAACTGCACGATGTGCAGGGGCTCTTGGTCGTCGTCCACGTCGTACTCGGCGTTGACCCGGACGCGCTTCGGTCCCTGCGGCGTCATCACCGTCTTGTCGATGTACCGGAACGGCTCGTGATCCAGCAACTCCTCGTAAAGGGCCCACTCCACCCATTTGTCGAGAGCTGCGATGGACCGGCGCCACGTGGCAGCGCTGATCGAGTTCTCATCGTCCATGCGCATGCGGACAACCTTGTAGGCGCGCAGATCAGCGCTGTCCGTCTCCCATATCGACTTCCCTCCCCGGGATTCGTGCAGGAACCGGCAGTACAGCATGATGTCGCGCATGTAGCCCTCGTGCCCGTTGTCCGACCGCACGCCCCAGCTGTCGAGTTCGCGCCCGAACCGGTTCAACTGGACGTCGTACGAACCGTCGGGGCCGAGGATGAAGCACTTGCCGTCGCATGCCCCCGCCCGTTCCAGCACGGCCGACGCGTCGAAGGGCCACGGACCAGCTGCCCGAGCCTGCGCAGTCCGATGCAAGAGGACCACGGCCTCCGGCGCCGACTTCCCGAAGGGGGCGACGACTCCCTGTCGAGCGGTGGCAGTTGACGTGCTGGAACTGGCGCGCTTCATCGGACCCCCTGAGACAGCAGCTACGCGAACATAACTGCGTGCTACGTGAGACAGAACGAAGCGCCAACATAAACGCCGACCTCGCCGTCGACTCCGGCCAGGCCCTCCTCGACCTCGGCGACACCGCCCGGGCCCACCAGCTCATCACCGACGGCGAACGCCTCCTGCCCGCCACCCGGGACAAGACCCGCAGCATCTTCCTCGCCTACCGCGCCACCAGCCACCTCGACGCAGGCGAACCCGAACCCGCCGCGGCCGCCGCCACCCACGCCCTGCTCCTGGCCCGCCACACCCACGCACCCCGCTGCACCAGCCTCATCACCGCCCTCCTCCCCCGCTTCCAGCCCTACCAGCATGCAGAAGGCGTCGACGAACTCCTCCACCTCGGCGGGGCCAGCCGCAGCACGGGAACGTAAGCCGGAAACTTTGTCGTAGGCCAACGCCGCAGGCTCTGGGCACCGACGACGACCAGGTCGCGTTCGACGCCGGCAGCACACCAGCGACACCGTGCAGCCGGAGTCCAGTGCCTCGATCCCGCGCGGGTGACGTCACTCCTCACATGCACAGTGAAGGTCTCCGGGCGATCCGCAGTGCCTCCCCGGCGGGCCTGGTCGTGGACGGTCCCGGCAGCTGGCCGACCGGGCGTCCGCAGTCCTTCCCCGGCACTGGGGGCGAGTCGTAGGGTGGGCGGATCGCTGAGAGGGGGGGCACCTTCTCCTAGCGCCCGAAGTGGCCCGTCATCTGGGGATTGTCCTGGTGGCGGGCTGCATTTTTCAGACCCGTAGTATCGAACACGTGAACGATCCGCTCGTGTCGACCCGGCTTGAGAGCGGCGCCTGCTCGAGGAGCAGCAGAGAGCAGAGGCGCGCCCGCCGGCGCCGGACTGGCTGCTGGAAGCGGGCCTGAACCGGGACGCCCCGGCCGTGTACGTGCATGCCGGGGACTGCTGGTATGCGGGGAAGCGGTCGCGCGGGGTGGACCGGGCGGTAGCGCTGCGGGCGCTGGCGGAGGGCGTGACGGCGTGCTCGCACTGCCGGCCGGACAGCGAGCTGGGATTCCTGGAGGGGTGATGCAACCACCTCCTGCCGACGGAGAAGGTCAACGTCTGGCGGCGGTGGGCACATCCGCCCGGTCCCGACGGGGTGTACGAGACCGGGCGGACGATCGGGTGCTGCACTCCTCAGGCCCCACCGTCGAGGTCCGGAAGACCGCGGGCACGTCGGTGGAGATCGCCCTGTCCCGCCACGCCGGCGAGCGGGACATCATCACCTCGATGTCACCGCGCGACGAGGCCCTGCGGACGGCCGAAGGCGGCCGGCCCTCGCAACACCACCTGCTCCCCGGCCACACCCCAGGCCCCGAACCGGTACCGCCCGGGCCCGGGCCGGGCGTGCGCTACTACAACCACATGCCCGCCCGCGAGATCCGCGCCACGCTCGGGACCGCAACCTGGAACCGGTACCTGACCGTCTGCCTGAAGCGCAGCCCCTACGAGAAAGTCCTCTCGCTGTACTTCCACCGCCACCGCACCGAACCACGCATCGGCATCGCGGCGTTCATCGGCTCCGGCGAGTTCCGCGACGCGTTCAGCTGGCCGCTGTACACCGACGCGACGGGCGCCGTCATGGTCGACGTCGTCATCCGCCACGAACACCTCCAGGCCGGCCTGGACACGCTGTGCGCCCGGGTGGGCCTGCCCCCGCTCGTACTGCCCCGCGCCAAGGCCCAGTTCCGGCCGCCCGGAAGCGACTACTGCCGTCTCCTCACCCCCGCCGCCCGCCAGGCCGTCGAGGACGCCTACGCCACGGAGTTCACCCACTACGGATACACCTGGTAGCCAGGCACCCGTTCCCAGGTCGGGGTCGACTGTGTTCACCAAGGGATCGCCTGCTGCCCGTGTGACCAGCAGGCGATCCCTCGAACGGCAGGTGGGGTGGCTACGCGGCAGGAGCGGCGGCCGTCCCGGTCAGGCGCACCAGGTCGCCGGCGAAGCCCGGGTAGCTCGTGGCCACCGACTCCCAGCCGTCGATGACGGTCGGTCCCTCGGCCGCGCACGCCCCGGCGACGGCGGCCGTCATCGCGATCCGGTGGTCGCCGTGGCTGTCGACGCGGGCCGCGCGCAGCCGGGAGGTGCCCTCGATGACCATGCCGTCCTCGGTCTCGGTCACCCGCACCCCGAAGGCCCGCAGCATCGCCGCGGTGGAGGCGATCCGGTCCGACTCCTTGGCCCGCAGGTCCTGCGCGCCGGAGATGACGGTCATGCCGTCGGCGACGGCGGCCGCCATCGCCAGCACCGGCACCTCGTCCACGATCCCCGGGATGTCCTCGGCAGTCAGCTCGATGGCCCGCAGCCGCGACGCGCGCACGACCAGCGTCCCCGTTGTCAAGTCGAAGTCGATGTCGGCGCCCATCCGTTCCAGCACGCCGACGAAGTCGCTGCGCCCGAAGCCGGGGTAGAGGTTGTCCATGGTGACCTCGCCCTGGTCGGCGAGGAGCGCGGCCACCGCCCAGAACGCCGCCTGGGACGGGTCGCCGGGCACGGCGAGGTCCGTGCCCGTCAGCTCCCCCGGCTCGAGGGTCACCCGGTGCCCGTCGACCCGCACCCGACCGCCGAACTCCAGCAGCATCTCCTCGGTGTGCCGCCGCGTCGGGTGGATCTCCTCCACCGTGGTGGTGCCCGTCGCGGACAGCCCGGCCAGCAGCACAGCGCTTTTGACCTGAGCGGACGCCACCTCGGGGGCATAGGTGATGCCGGTCAGCGCGCCGCCGCGGACCACGAGCGGGGCCAGCCTGCCGCCTTCGCGTCCGTCGACCGTCGCACCCATGGCGCGCAGCGGCTCGGCGATCCGGTCCATCGGCCGCCTGCGCAGGTAACGGTCCCCGGTGAGGACGGACAGGCCGTCGATCCCGGCACAGACTCCGGCCGTCAGCCGGATGCCGGTGCCGGCGTTGCCGTGGTCCAGGACGTCGTCCGGCGCGTGCCGGATGGGTCCTTCCACCCGCACACGGCCCTCACCGGCGTCGGTGACGTTCACCCCGAACCGTTCGACCGCCCGCAGCGTGTGCGTCACGTCCTGCCCCCGGGACAGGCCGGTGATCACACTCGGGCCGTGCGCGATCGCCGCCAGGAGAGCAGCCCTGTGCGACATGCTCTTGTCACCGGGCACCCGCAGCGAACCGCGGGCCGGGGCCGCCCCGGTCACCTGGAGGCTCGAAACGGCGTCAAGACCGGAAAGATCGGCAGTCATGGATCTTCTCTCTGCAAAGGGAACAGGCAAGGCCGGCCACGGCACCGGTCGGCACCCGCCGTGTCCGGAAGATCACACCTCGACCCTACGCTCCGGCCACGGCCCGACGGGACCGAATCCGCAGAACCGAACGCCCCGGCCGCGCCCCCTGGCCGAACGACCCGATTAGCCGAGGTAGGTGATCTGGAGCACCGTCTGCCGTCCGAGCCCCGACCACGCACTCGCGACCGGGGCGCCGGGCCTCAGCGTGCCAACTCGAAGATGACGGTTCGCTCGGGCAGTCCTCGGCGCGCTGCTGGAGCCGCTCAAGACGGACTTCACCTCGCCGACGCGCGCCCCGATCTGCCGCGCCGCAGCGAGTCCGAGGACGACGGGCACGGCGGTACCGCGACAGCGGCCGAGACGGGGACGGAGACGGTCCCAACCAGGTCAGCCACCCTGTCAGCTGACCACCCGATCGGTTTCGGCCTGAACAACTGGTGCTCTTAGGCCAGTTGACGCGATCTCCCCACGCGGTGTGACCATCCGAGGCAGCATACGCAGCGAACTGGTACGACTACTCAACGCGACGAAATGGGGGATGATGGCCCGCCAGCCGAACCCGGACCTCACCAACACCCTGACGATGCTCCACACAGCCGTCGTGCACACGGACAAGAACATCCGGGACGCGCTCGACAAGAGCGTCGACAAGCTGGAGTCGGCCGGCCGGGACGCGCATGAGAAGACGACCAGGGAGGTCGTCGACGAGCTCGGCAGGATGCGCGCGAACTTCCGCGACGTCTACAACAAGCTGAACTCCAACGGAGAATCGCTCAACAGCACCGTCCAGGACGTCGTCGCCCAGTTGCGCGCCGAACTGAGGGAGGTGCGCGTCGTGCTCGCGGATCTCACCGCGCCCGCACCAGCCCCACTCACCAGCCCGTCCTCGCACGCATCGGCCGAGCAGAAGACATCCGGCGCCGAGGGCGGCCATCGTGACCCCACCGTCGCGCCCGTCACGACCCTCACCGAGTCGGACGGCGACCGGGAAGACAATGCCCTGCAGCCCGCGATTCCCGCGCAGCGCTCCGCCGAACAGGAACCGGACTCCTCGTCCAGCCCGGAAATGTCGGCCGACGTAGTCCGCCAGGCCGTCCGTGACGTCCTTACCGAGGAACTCGCCCCCGTGCTCACCGCACTCACCACCCCGGTCAGCACTGGCGGCGGCCCGGCTGGCAACGATCAGGATGCCTCGGACCGAGTGCGCGAAGCGGTTCGAGAGATCAAACAGGAGGCGGGCGCCGCCCTGGCTGAAGCCCGGTCCGCGCTCGCCTCACTGCGGCAGGAGATCGCGGACCTGCACGCCGCCGTGGAAGACCTGCGGCCGCAGCCGGACGCTGCTACCGAGCCCGTAGCCCCCGAAGCAAGCCAGGAACACAGCTCCCTGCTGAAGACCGCGGCCCGCGTCTCCTCGGCCAGCCTGCTGTGCCACCGCGACATCTGGGAGTTCATCACCGCCCACGCGGGACGGCACCCGCACTTCCGCGTACCGCCGGAGGTCGCCGACGAGGGAGACGAACGGATCCGCGCCGCCCTGTCCGGCCGCTCCCTGATCGCCCTGCTGATCAGTCTCCACTCCGTCAAACACACCGCCAGCGACGGCGACGGCGACCAGGAGCTCGCCGCCGCTTTGTACGAGCGGATCGAGGAAAGCCTGAAGAACCTCGCCCCCAGCGGTCAGCCGGTCACCATCACCCTCGACGACCGCACCGCTCCCGGAACCCAGACGGCCGCGACCCATGACGAGGCCGACCGCGAGCCGGAGACCCACGGCGCCCCGCAGGCTCCCGCGGAGCCGGACACGGACCCGGACAAGGAGGCCGGCCCTCCTGCCGCATGAACGACCTGGCTAGGCGCCGTCGCTCAACCCGGTGCCTAGCCACTCCACGCACCAGCGGCTGTCAAGGCAGCCCGGCGCCCACCGTTCAAGTCGGCTCCTGAAGCGAGGCCAGCTGCGGCAGTACGCCGACATCCCCGCCTCGCGCGCCAGGCGATCCTTCCGGGCCCGGCGCAGCACGGCTGCCCGCGAAACCCTGGCCAGCTCGGTGAGCCCCGAGCGTTTCACGGCGAGGTCCTCACTCGAACGGCTTGCCCCTGCAACCGCGCCCCGGCGCCATACGCTCTCAGCCAGCGCAGCCGTGCGGGCACCGGGAGCGGGGCATCGGGCCTCTTGTCGGACTCCGGAACGTGGCTGACGATGCGTAGCAGACGGTTGTCCGAACCGTGACGAGGTGGGGGCCATGTCGACGGGAACAAACGGGGACTACTGGAAAGACAAAGCACTGCCCAGCGTTTTCAAGCATGACCTGCTGAAGCGCTATCTGGCACAGTTCGGCGGCATGCTGAGCGGCCAGTCGCACGACAAACGGGTGGTCTACCTGGACGGGTACGCGGGCGAGGGCCGTTACGAGAACGGCGAGCCGGCCTCCGCGGAGCTCGCGCTCAGGGTCGCCTCCTACTTCCGCGCCCGGCACGGGGTGACGGTGGAGGGCTTCTTCACCGAAGCACAGGCCAGGTCGTTCCAGCGGCTGCAGCAGGTCGTGGAGGGCTACCGCCGCCAGGGCGTCGTCGCGCACGCTCACCGCGGGGAGGTCGACGGCGTCCTCGACAGCGTCATCAAGCGGGCTGCGGGCAGGCCGCTGTTCCTCTTCCTGGACCCGTGCGGGCTGGTGCTGCCCCAGGACCGGCTCGTGGACGTGCTAGCCAGGCAGCGGCCGGACAAGAAGCCGGCGACCGAGCTGCTGATGAACTTCAGCATGATGGCCGTGTGGCGGCTGGGCGGGCACGTCCGTTCGCCCAACGGTAACGAGACCTCGCTGCGGCGCTTCGACGAGGTCTGCGGGGGCTCCTGGTGGCGCGAGTACTTCGCCGAGGCGGCGGTCCCCGGCGCGCAGGCCGGCGCCGCGGAGGACGCCATCGAAGCGGTGGCAGCCGAATACACCCGCCGTCTCAAACACCGCACGGGCATGTTCGTGCAGTCCGTGCCGGTCTCGCATGCACCGCACAAACGCGCCGTCTACCGGCTGGTGTTCGCCACCCGCAGCCAGTACGGACTGTGGGTCTTCGGCGACACCGTGGCCCGGGCCCGCACGGAATGGTGGAAGACCCTGGAACTGCAGGAGACCCGGGACGACCCCGACGCACTGTTCTCCGCCGCCTCCATCCGGCGGCCCGACCCTGCCACCGTGGAGAAGGAAGCCGTCCCGGCGATGGCCGCCAACCTGGAAAGACTGCTGAGCGCCGGGCGCCCGGTCCGGCTGGTCGACCACACCCTGGCCGTCTTCGGCGACTACTTCGGGCAGGTCACCGATCCGGCCGCCCGCAAGGCCGTCAAGTACCTGCACAGCCAGGGCAAGACCCCCACCACAGGCATCGGCGGGGACAAGACCCGCGCACTGGTCGTGCAGCCCGCACGCCCCTGACCGCGCCACCCGCGGTGCTACACCGTCGCGGGCAGCGGCATCTCATCCCAGGTACGGCCGTCCAGCTCGCGGCCGCCGGCCTTCGGCGTACGGCCACCCCACTGCTTGAAGAAGAACGCCACACCGGCCTGCTGGCACACGTCCCGGATCTGCGCAACCCAGGCCTCGTCCAGCGGCCGGTGCCCGCGCCCGGACTCGCCGCCCGCGATCACCCAGTCGATCCCGGACAGCTCGAGCCCGTCCAGCGGCCCCAGCAGCGGCTCGCACGACAGGAACCGCACCGCCGCCGGCACTCGCCGCAGGTCGTCCACGCGCGGCAGTTCCTTCGCGCTCTCCACCGACACGCCCATCCACAGGTTGTCCGGCCACTCCAGACGGCCGGCGACCTGCCGAACGCGCCGCGCCCGCTTGGTCAGCACCTGGTAGGTGTGCTGCGGGGTGTCGGCCATCACCTCGAAGACCCGGCGCACGTAGTCCAGCGGAACCCGGGCGTGAAAGAGATCGCTCATCGAGTTCACGAACACCGTGCGCGGGCTCTTCCACCCGTAGGGCACCCGCAGGGCGTCCGGATGGACCGTCAGCCCGAAGCCCGGGCCGGAGGTCCGCGGATCACCGTCCGTCTGGTACTTCGGCGAGCCCATCGCCTTCAGGCGCTTCGCCAGCGTCAGCGCGTAGCAGTTGTCGCAGCCCTCCGACACACGGTCGCAGCCCGTGGTCGGGTTCCACGTCGCCTCGGTCCACTCGATCGCACTACGGTCGCTCACTGGTCCCCTCCTGCTGTGTGCTGCCCAACGATGCCCTCCGCCGCCGCGTTGCGGGAAGCGATGACCGGGACTGCTGATGTTCGTAACCGATCCTGAACATTCATCGAATAGAACATGTGTTCACACCGTAGTTGTCCACGCACTGCCCGTCGAGCGGCCCCGCGCAGCCCCTCCGGCCTCCTGGCGCCAGCCCGCACCGGCCACCCACCGCTCAGACCTCGGTTTCCCAGGCCGCGCGTTCCTGCCGCGCCCGGCGCAGGGCGGAAGCCTCGGTTGCCGCGGCCCGGGCGGCGCTGCGCACGGCCCGCCTCGGCTGCCGGAAGCTCCCAGGCCCGGCCGGCCAGCAGGCCCTGAAGCACGGCGGCGACCTCCGGCCGGCTCCCCACCGTCACGTCGCGCGGCCGCGGCCGTGGCGCGGGGTCGCGGGGCACGACTCTTGCTCGCCCCGCGCTTTCCGGCGGCTTCGCAGGCATGGTGCAGCGCGCCCCGGGCAAGGCCGACGCGGGACGTCTCGCTGCCGCTCATGCCTGCCCCCACGGGGTGTAGCCGAGGTCCAGGTGCCCGAGGCCCGCGAGGCGCTGCGCGGAGTGCTCGCAGTACTGGGCGATGTGGTCGTGGACGACCTGGTGGTCGGCGGCGGCGAGGGTGCGCCAGAGCGGCTACGACGAGCAGGACCCTGTGGGCAATGGGTCTGTCGACGGACACGCGGGCGTGTTCCCGTCCGGAACCGCCAGCGGGGTTACGTTTCCGACGTCCGCCGTCTGTTCAAGGATCTGAAAGTTGCGGCTGGCCGGCCTCAGCCCGTGCGGATGACGGCTCCGGAGACGAACCACTGAACCAGGGTGGCGGCGAGGTGGATCCCGGCCCGGGCGGCGTCCAGGGTCTCAGGCACCGTCGCGGTGCGTGCGCCGTGCCGTGACGTCTGTCCCTCCCACGGGGCGCGCATCATCGCCTCGACCGGGGCGATCGAGTCGTCGGCCGGGGTGGGGATCGCGGTGCTGAACTTGTGCCGGGCGCCCTTGAGTTCACCCAGCATGGTGCCGAGTTGGCCTTGGCGTGGTTGGGCTGGATGACAGCGTGCGCCGCGCACTCAACCGCCTTGATGGCCTCGCTATACGCGCCCACCGGGTCGGGGTGCAGTCCGTATGCCGCCCTCCAGGCCGTAGTCAGGTGATCGGCAGCGGAGCCGGTAGAGGGGGCGGCAGCCGCGTCGATGACGGTCTGGCGTACGGCTTCGCTGACTCCCGGACTGACGCGGATCTCCAGGCCGCCCTCGTCATTGGCAACGCGATAGGCCGAGCCGGCGTTGTCCAGCACCATGGTGAGGGCAGAGACTGTCATCGAATCATTCTTCAGGCCCAGTTCAAGTGGGAAGGCCAGCAGGGCGTCCACCGCGTCGAGCAGGACCATGCCCTTCTGCTGGCTCAGGTGCCACGCCGCGTTCGTTTGCTCGGGCACGGTAAGGCGGAGCCTCAAGCACATGATCCTGGCGATCTCCCCCTCCGCCCCTTTGGCGTACATGTAAACCCACTGCTGCAGAGGGCGGAGGAGGTGGTCCGGTACGCCTTCGTACAAGGCATCCACGTCGTCGGCGATTCCGAGACGGACGGAGAAGCGGCGGCGGGGGCTGGTCCTCATAGTGGAACGGTACCGGCGCGGGTAATCTCGTCGGATAGGTTCACCCCTTATCCGACGCGACAGACAGGGATTGACGACCGGGCAGTCCGGGCGCCGGAAGGGGGAGGGAACCCACGCATGAGCACGCACCCCGACCTGCCGGACACGCTGGTCCACTTCACCGGTCGGCCCCGGCGGCAAGGTGACGAGCCGCCGAACTTCGCCCGTGGCACCGCCGAGGACCGCATGGTGAGCATCCTGCACGGCGGCGTGCTGCGCGGGGCGCCGGACTTCTGGGCCGATGCGCCGGTGCTCTGCTTCAGCGAGGCCACCGCGGCCGCCCGCCGCGCCATGCTCCGCGACGGAGTGGGGGGCCGCGGACCGTACGCGCCCTGGGGTGTGGTGCTCGACCGACAGAAACTCATCCAGGACGGTGCCCGGCCCGTCCTCTATCTCTCCAAGGAAGAGATGGACCAGACTCGGCACCTGCCGAGGCGCATGCGCAACCGGCGGGTGCGCTACGACCCGGGCTCCTCGGACTGGCTGCACGAGCGGGAGTGGCGGCTGTGCTTCGAGGAAGGGGAGACGCCGGAACTGCCCGTCACCCGTGACCTCGTCGTCGGCGTCATCGTCGGCACCTCGGGCTGGATGCCGCCGCCGCGCGTCGCTGACGCAGCGGAAGTGGTGGCCGACCTGCAGGAGCGAGTGCGGTCGGTCCGGGCCCAGAGGGAGTCCCTGCAGGCGGAGGCCGACGCCCTGCCGGGTGTTCACAGCATGAGCGTCAGTGTGAGCACGACGAGCATCAGGTTCGCCGGGGCCGCCGATCGCCTGGCCCGCTGGTACTGGGACGGCGACGACCTCGTCCCGGACGGTGTCTTCGACATACGGGAACAGCAGATGCGGTCCTCCCAGCACGGCCCGGGCCCTGGAATCGAGTTCGGCTGGAGCAGTGGCTGCTCCGGGAACAAGGAGGAGGTCTGGTGACCACCAAGGGGGAGACGGTCACCGCCGACGCCGCCGGTCCAGACGGCACGGCGGCCCTGCCGGCCCCGGCGACAGCGGGGAGCGGTAGACGCTCATGAAACGGTGGGCGGAGAGACACGGTGTCGACACTGCCCGCTGGCTGGCCGAGGCCGAGGACCTGGCCGACGCGGGTTGCCGCCGAAATCACCCTGGACAACCCGCTCGACGCCTACGCCAAGAGCTGGCGGTTGTGGAGCCGGTTCTGCGCCGCCACCGGCCTGCCGGAGCTGGAGGGCTTGGGGGCGCGCTGGTGGCGTTCGTGACCTGGATGCCGCGCGAGGGCCGGTTGGAAGGCACCGGCCACGCCCCCCGCCTCGGCCTCCACCCACCTGGGGCGTCTCGACACGGAACAAAAACTTGTGAGTGGCCGCCGCTTGGCCATCGTCCCTGAGATTTGGCCACGGAATTTGAGATCCCACAACTCGTGTAGGTTCTCGCAGCCCGTGTCATCTGCCGGGCCTCTGAACTGCTGGTTCGGCGGGCTTCTCACGCCGTGTCATCCGCTGGATTCTCAGCTCCGCGTCATTTCCTTGCCGCTGCGGGCAGGTCCGCCGGAAGCGGCGAGTCTCTGACCTGCGCTGTCTCACGGAGATGTCATAAATGCCATCCAGATGACACGGCGACTGAGAAAATGACACGGGATTTGAGAACCTACACAACTCGGAACTACGTCTGGGCCATGTCGACGAACCGGGAGTAGTGGCCCTGGAAGGCGACGGTGATGGTGGCGGTGGGGCCGTGTCGGTGCTTGGCAACGATGAGGTCGGCCTCGCCGGCACGGGGCGAGTCTTTCTCGTAGGCGTCCTCGCGGTGGATAAGGATGACGACGTCGGCGTTGTCTTCGAGTGCTCCGGAGTCGCGCAGGTCGCTGATCATGGGTTTGCGGTCGGTGCGCTGCTCGGGGCCTCGATTGAGGGTGGATATGGCGACGATGGGCAGCTGAAGTTCCTTGGCCAGGAGTTTCAGGCAGCGGGCGATCTCGGAGATCTCTTCGTAGCGGGAACTGAGTGGCCTGGTGCCGTAGGTGAGCAGGTGGACGGCGTCGATGACGATGAGCCGGACGCCTGCGCGGGCGTGCAGGTAGCGACAGTGGGCACGGAGGTCGTGCAGGTTGGCGTAGGAGCCGTCCTGGATGTAGATCGGGGCGGCGCTGACGTCGGGCATCCGTCGGGCGAAGCGGGTCCAGTCCTCGTCGGTCATGGTGCCGGAGCGGATGTGATGCAGAGCTACGCGGGCCTCTGCCGAGAGCAGTCGCATGCAGACCTCGTTGCGGCCGGCTTCGAGGGTGAAGACGGCACTGGGCAGCTTGTGCTTGATGCTGGCGGAGCGGATGAAGTCGTAGGCGAGGGTTGACTTTCCCATGGCGGGCCGGGCGGCGACGACGATGAGCTGGCCGGGGTGGAGCCCGCCGGTGAGGGAGTCCAGGTCGGTGAAGCCGGTGGGGACGCCGGGCAGTGCGGCCTCGCGACTGCCGGTGGCCTCGATCCAGTCGAGCGTGTCTTCCATGACGTCGCCGAGGGGGCTTGCCGGCGGGAGCAGGGGGCGCCGTGTGGTGGCGGCGAAGATTTCGGCTTGGGCCTGGTTGGCGATGCGGTCAGCAGAACCGGGCTCGCCGTCCGCGGTGAGGTTCTCGATGTTGATCGCAGCGATTTTCGTGCGGCGCAGCAGGGCGGCGCTCTGCACGCGATCGGCCTCGGTCATCCAGCTCCGTGCCGAGGACGGGCCGCTGACGAGAGCGGTGATGTAGGCCGTGCCCCCGGCTTTTTCGAGGTTTTCTTCGAGGCTCAGGTGGGCGGCCACGGTGATCGGGTCCGGCGTCTCGCCGCGCCCGTACAGGTCGAGGATCGCTTGGTAGATCAGTTCGTGAGCGGGGCGGTAGAAGTCGTGGCCGCCGAGGACGTCGACGATGTCGGCGATCGCGTCCTTGGACAGCAGCATCGCTTTGAGTACGGCCTTCTCGGCTTGGAGATCGTGTGGGTGGTGCAGTGCGGCGTCGGTGTCGTCGCTGGTCATCTCAGATGCCCCCAATGTGGTCCCCCGGGGCCGTACCCCATTCGCGGGACGCGGCACCGGGCCAGCGTAGTCGCGGCCGGAATCGGTGATCGCCGGTTCACCGTGGTCACCTCGTATGGGTGAACGGCCGCGGTTCGCGGGGTAGTTGGCGCAGCTGGCGTTGCAGAGCCGTGTGAATGGCAGGGTCTGGCAGGAGGGGACGGGGTTCCGTCGCCGGTGGCATGCTGTTCCCGACGGCCGGCTGTGCCACGACAAGGGGGAGGGTGGCTGTCTTCACCAGCCGGATACGGCGCACGGTGTCCGGGCCCAGCTCGGCGTTGAGACGTTCGATGAGGGCAGGGGCCAGGAGCTTGGTGTGGGTGAGCCAGGCTGTTGAGTCGCAGGCCAGGGACAGTGTTCCCGAGTCCTTGTCGAAGGCGTCAGGGGTCACGTGCCTGGCCAGGGGACCGGCTACGGAAGGCCATGCCGGCAGCGGGGAAACGTCGGCGTGCGGGATCAGGTCCAGCAGGACTCGTGCGATGTGAACCGTCGGCTCCCGCCCCCGGGCCCGGCGCCGCCGCGGCGTGATGGATGCTGTGAAGCGTCCGAGTCTGGCGTCCTCGCGGACCCGCCGCAGTGTGATCGTGGCCAGGTCACCACGAGTCCCGGTCGCGGAATGCGGCTGCCTGTTCACGGCTCATTCCGGCGCGGCGCGGGGGTTCCCCAGATCCGTTGGATGTTGTGGTCGGTGAAGGCGTACACCAGCCGGTAGGCGGATGCTGGGTCCGGCCCGCGCATCTGTTGCAGCAGGCAGTCCTGGGCGTCGCGTTCGCTGCGCCGCGGGGTACCGCACACCTGCCAGGCCTCGCCGTTCCACATCTCCGGGATCCACCGTTTGCGCGGTTCGGGATGGTCGGCGCGCAGCCGGTGCTGGGACTGCACCCGGCTGGGCGCTTCCTCGTCCGGTTCCGCAGCACGTGGCCGGGGGGTGTCGCGGTGGGCTGCCCGGCGGCGGGTCTCGCACAGCAGGCACAGGTCGGCGGCGTCCGGATCGACCGGGCCGCTGGGGTGCTCGGGGCAGCGGGTGACCGGCTTGGGTCCGCTGATCGCCTCGTCCAGCAGGGCTGCAGCGCGCTCGAGGTCTTGGCGGATCTCCGTCACGTCGGCCGCAGTGTCGCCGGCGGTGAGACGTTGCTCGTGTTCTCCGGCGACGCGCAGTGCTCTGCCCAGAGCGATCAGCTGGGCGTGGTTCACGGTCATCTCCTCTGCACCCCGGCGCGCGGCCCGGAGTGATGGTCAGTGGCTGGTACGGGGTTGGCGGAGCAGCCGCAGCCGCATGGCGCGCCACAGCTCGTTCGCACCGCGGCTGGTCTTTGGAGGGGACGGGTGCAGACCGGGGCAGCACACGGCGTGCGCGACCTTGGCGTTGCCGTAGTCGCGGTGGTGAGGACCGGGCCAGGCGATGCCGCCGGCGAGGTGGTAGACCTCGGTGTCGGCGAAGAACCGGGCGGGGTAGTCGCCCGCCGGGGAGCAGCGCGATCCATGCCACCTCCGCGTCCGGTTCATGCCCGGCCATCACGCGTGCCGGGTCCGGGCCCGCGTGGGAGCGGTAGATGTTGACCCCGTCGTAGTCCATCGTGCGGTGCCGGTGGGCGGGCAGTCCGCACGCTGGGCACGGCACCGTCAGCCTGTGTCCCCACGCCGGGACAAGGTCATCTTCTGTCCCGTGCCGGGAAAGACCACTCACGCTCAGCCTCCGAAACCAGAAGATTCACAGACCCCGGCCGTAGCACAGCAGACGTGCCCCGGCGGGGCAACTACCAGGGTAGCGGCGGGAACTGACACTTCGGCGGCTCCCGGTTCAACGGATCCCGAGTGGCGGCCTGCCGGCCGCCACTCGGGCCCGCAGCACCCGCAACCGTCCGAGCCTGTCGCGCAGCAGGTAGTGCGCGGTGCGGTGGCGGGCTTTCTCGGCAGCGGCTCGGGCGGCCTCGGGCCGCCGTGGGCTGCGCCGCAGTTCGGCCGCGCGCACCGCCTCCGCCTCGGCGTCGGCCTCCTCGCTCATCGCCAGCCGCCGCAGGGCGTCGGCTTGTTGGTTGTCGCGGACCTGCTCGGCCACGTGCACGGTGGTGAAGGCGTCGACGGCCGTGTTTCCGCCCTGCCTGCGGGCGGCCTCGGCAACCAGCGTCCGGACGCGGTCCTCGCAGGCCGCCGTCAACGCAGCGATCTCTTCCGGATCGTCCAGGGCGGTCCTTGCTGCGACGGCCAGGTCCACGGCCTCCGCCACCAGCACGTCCGTACGCCGGCTCCAGGTGCAGTGCGGGCACAGGCCCGCCGCGTCGGCGATCCCGCAGTCGGCACACGGCGCCGACGCCCGCGCCCGCTCCGTCTCCTCCTCCCGCTGGCGGCGCTGCGCGACAGCGGCACGACGCCGCTCTGCTTCGACGGCGGCGCGGGCGTGCCGGGCACGCGTGAGGTCCGCGCTGAGGGCGGTGTGCGTGCGCAGACGCGCTTCGTACGCGGCCCGGCCGGCCGGGCCGCGACTGTGTTCGCCATCCACGGCTAAGCGGATCCGGGCCCGCAGTGCCCGGCGGTCGGCGATCACTGAGGTGCATGACGGGCACTCAGCACGCGTGTCCAGCCGGGTTCCGTCGTCGCACCGTGGGTCCGAGCAGGCCGGGCGCTGGACCAGGCCGCGCCGGATCAGCCACGGATACGGGCGGTCGACCAGGGCCTCGCCGCCGGTCTCCTCCAGGCGGTCGGTGAGCCGGTCGGCCAGCATCTGCGGTGCCACCCCCGGCTGCATCAGCAGGCCCGCCAGCCGTTTCACTTCCGCTTCAGCTGCCGCCTCGACCTGGTCCTGCTGCCAGCCTGACAGCCGCTCCCACAGCCCTGCCACCGGCCCCAGCGCCACCCGCAGACCGTAAGCAGCCGGAAGGGTCACCCTCCGCTGCCGCTGCGTCTTCTCCCAGCCCACGGGCTTCGGCCGGCTACCGGTCCCAGCCGCGGCGGCACGCTGCCCCTCACGCTCATCGAACGGGGACTCACTTGGCTTTTCCCCGCGCAGCGGGCCGTCCTGCGCGACCGGCGGCCTGTTCCCGGCAGCGAGGCTCCCGCCGTCGGCGGCCTGGTCCTCGCGCACGCACACGCGCTCCGGCCGACGGCCTTCACCCCCACGGCCTTCGCCGGAAAAGCCACAAGAAAGCTGCGGAGGAACGACGGGAGTAACCAGGTGAGCGTGGTCTGCGTGGAGCTCTGCACCATCGGGACGCTCCTGATCCACCGCATCCCCGACACCCTCGGTGCCCCCGATCCCAGGTGTACCAGGGACACCAGCAGTCCCGGCCGGACCATGATCCCCGCACGCACCATCGGGACGCGCCGAAAAGACCGGACCGGCGCTCTGGGCAGCCTCCACAGAGGCCAGCGTGCGGCCGTACGCGCAGGCGACCGGCAGCAGCATGACCCGGCCCCGGCCGCGCATCCGCGTCGACGTCTCCCGGTGATGCCGCGCCACGACACCGGCCTCCGTCAGCCGGGCCAGCACCTTCCGCGCCCCCGACGGCGAGCAGCCCAGCAGCCGGGCCAGCGTCGCCGCCCCGCGCCCCTCGCGCTTCTTCACCGAGCCGCCGACCAGCTGCAGCCAGCCCGACGCCCTCGTGTTCAGGACCAGCAGCAGCAGCCCGAGCCGGTCGGTCGCCGCGCCTTTGCCCGTCCGGCCGGCCAGAAGCCCAGGCGGCGTCGGCTCCTTGTCCTTCGGTGTCCAGCCGTGCCCGAACAGAGCCTCGCACAGGTGCAGCAGCGTCGCCAGCTCCGCCTTCGTCAGCGCCAGCGGGTGCCCCGCTCCCCCGCCGTGGTGAGCGCGCCACAGCGGCATGACCAGGCAGTCCAGCCCGGTCGGGTGCCCCTTCCCGTCCCTTACGACCTGCGTGTGCACCGCGTCCGTACCGCGGAGCACCGGCAGCACCTTGTGGTGGACCGTCGACTCCTTCATGCCCATCCACCGGCCGAGCTCCGCGCCCCAGATCGAGGTCTGGAGGTCGTCTTCCTCCCCCTTCGGCGCCCGCGACTTCGCGTACAGCACCACGGCCGCCAGCTTCGGCGCGTCCTTCAGCTTGGCGATCGACGGGTCCGCCAGCAGCGCCTGGACCGCGTCGCGCAGCCGCAGCCGCATCGTGCGACCGAGGCGCAGCGGGTCCTCCGGGCCGTCGCCGTCCGGCTTCCCGGAGGCCGGCACCGACCGGAGCCCGTTCCGCTGCGCGGGCAGCCGGGGCTCGTCGACGGAGTTGCCGATGATGTCCCGCAGAGGGTGAGCCAGCACGGCCGACGCCGCGGCCGCGCTCACCGGGTACCCGGGAAGGAAGTCAGAAGATGATCCATCCGGCGACCCTGGACCACGTCACCTGTGGACAGAGACCGGTCAGCCCCAGCTGTGGTCATCCCTCCCGCCACGCGCCAAAAAATCTTGGAACCCGTCCCGTCGTGCGGGACGACGTTCCCGGGGACGGCGACTGTCTGCCGGACCGCGGACAGGCCGGTGCCAGCGGCATTGATGTTCGCGCGGGGTGTGATGTCGGCCATGACTGCGCGGCGAAATGGCTGCTCTGCGCGGTAGTACCGGTATGTGCGGGCATGCCGAAGCTGGCGGCCCGCAGGACGGTCATGCACAATGACTCCTGCCGGGGCTTCCGCCTCACGGCACGACGAAGCCCCTGTAAAGGTGCTTCCGGTTTCGGGTGAAACCTGATTACGAACCGTCCGACCGGCTTCCAACCGGCGGGCAATCCCTTCGGAGGGGCCTCCCAAGCCCTCTCCGGTGGCAGATGGGCGCTGAGCCGAGGTGACTCCCAATCACCAGTGGCTGAGCAGCCCAGGCGGCATCAAGACGGGTGCCGCCCCGGAGACCTAGGTCACCAACCCGGCCCCCTCACTCGAGGCGCGGACCGGCATGTGCGCGGACAGCACGAACACCCCGTCGAAGGACCAGCAGTCGGCACGGCTGCTGACTCCACGGCGGGGTGCGGTGTGTCGGGTGACGGGTACGGGTACCCTGATCACGCTGGCACCTTCCTTCTGCGAAAAGGGTGCTCGGCAGGCTCTCGGACCCCTCCTACAAGGTCCGTCGGCCACGTGGCCCCTCTCGCCTTACTCAAGGGCGATTGACGGGGCCACTTCTTTTGATCAACGATCAGAGCCACTGTACCGGCCCGTCGGCACGCTTGGCGCCGGGCGGCGCCACGTGTCGTACCCATGGCTGGCGACCTGCGATGGGAGCCGACTCGTTCAGGGCATTCGCAGCCGTCAGTCACCTGTGCTCCTCTGCCCGCCGACGTGCACCCAGTCAGCGTGGCATGCGACTTGACTACGTGTCTGGTGACATCTGCTGGTGACATCCGGATGTCACCAGCAGATGTCACCGCCCCCACAGCCATGAAACCCGTATCAGGCATGACGGACCACGCTGGAGTAGTAGCCGGCAAGCACGGCCTCGGCCCCCGACCCCTGGGCAATTGCGATGCGCTGATACTGCTTCGACCTCAAGTCGCCAGCGGTCCGGATTCGTGGGTGCTGTATTCCGGGCGGGCAGTAGCCATCCTCGCCCTGGGCTAGTCCGTCGAGGGCAGCCGGCTTGTTGCCCAGGTTGTTCAGCACGGTGGTTACGGCATAGATCTTCCGTTCTCCGTCCCGGTCCTTGACTTCCACCTCCCAGCCGTCATCGAAAGAAGACCGGGTGACGGTGACGTGCGAGACGGGGACGATGCGGAGACGATCATCGCCTGCGACTTCGGCAATCTTGTATTCGTCCGCGGGAGGACAGAGCACGTGCAGCGTCTGTGATGCCTTCGGGTAGGCCCGGAGCCAGGTCCCGAGCGGGCGATCGGCCCCGAGCACGTACGTGCGTTCTCTGATGCTGTCGGGTGTGGCACGCCAGAGGGGCGGCGCGATTAGATCTTCGGGAGCGGTCACCCAGTCAGCTTCCACTGGTGTAGACGATGCCACGCCGGTGGCGACCACGATGGCTCGGCTGGTCAGCACCTGACCGCTGCTCAAAGTGAGTTCGGCTCGATGACTTTGACCGCCCACTGCCACAGCGCGGCCTTGAAGCAGCGTGCACCAGCCGCCGTCCCGCAGACGCTGTAGGTCCTGGACCAGAGCCTGTGCGAGATCCGGGCCCGTCGACCAGCCCCCAGGCACGTTGTCCAAGGCGCCGACGACGTTGAGCTTGCCTCCGGTTAGCCCAGCCTCTACCACTATGGTGCGCAGCTTCAAGCTGGCCGCCATGACTGCGGCTGACACTCCGGCCGGGCCAGCTCCGACGATCAGGACGTCCGCGTCGTACGAAGATGAACTCATGCGTGTACTCCCCGGGGTCCGCCAAGCCTGGTCAAGATGTTGTCGCTGGTGACGAGCTGATTGGCGCCGAGATTGCGAGCGGCGAGCATTAGGGCGGCGTCATGGTAGTCGGGTCCCCCGGTAGAGGCGCAGGCGTCGGTCACGATCCATGGCCGATAGCCGCTCTGGTAAGCAGCGATAGCTGAGTCGTAGACACAAGCGTCCGTGTCGATGCCGCACAGCACCAGATCGGTCCAGCCCGCCTCGCGAATGGTCCGGGCACCCTCAGAGGTGAACACTGACGCCTGGGGCTTGTCGATGATTGCGGCGGCGCTGGTAGCGAAGGGCAGCAGGTCAGCAACGAGGGCTTGTTCCTCGGGGGTACGCAGTCGCGTCCACCCAGTGATCTTCTCGTACGGTGACCCGGGCACGTTGTGGAACCGCGACAGCACCACGGGAGCGCCAGCTGCTTGCCAGCCCTTCACCAGCCGAACAACGGCGGGGATGACTCCGCGGCTGTGATGGTTGACAAAGCCCTGCTGCACATCAATGACCAGCAGCGCTGTCGATTGAGGGTCCACCCACTCCGCCTTCCACATGGCTGTCACGGATTGCTATCTCGGAGAGCGTCCTGGGCAGCGCGCAGCCGATCAGGAAGTTCGCTGGTGGCCAGGATTGCCTCGCGCATCACCCGGTGTTGGGCGGTCTCAGTGGGGCGCGCGGTAGTGAGCCGGAAGTAGGCGCTGCGCAGAAAGCGCCAACCGTAGGCCGTCGGCATCACCGGGTCTTGGCCGTCTTCGATTGTGTGCAGGATGTGGGACGAGAGGGCCCAGAGTGCCTGCACGTCGCGCTCAAGAGCCACGATCTGGCTCATGGTCAGGGCCCGCTCGTCCTGCTGCGGGTGATAGGCGACGCCGGACCAGCCGACGACGCCGCGGGAGACTCCGCCGTCGAAGGTCACGGCCTCGGGGTGAGCCCAGCCGTCACGGAACTTGGCTTCCTCTACCCCTGGTCCGAGCGGCACCACGTTTGCTGGGTTCTGCCGGTTGACCAGCACTGATGGTGTAGCGAGCAGCTGGAGAGCCGTGTCCAGGCCGGCGCTTGACCAGGAATGTGTGCGGAGCTCGTAGGCCGACAGTACGTACTGCGGAACGAGCGACTGGGCAGGCTGGTCCTTGTCGTCGCTGTGGCGGGCCAGCAGGCGGGCCATCCACTCTCCTACCCAGCCCGGCTCCTTCAGGTACGTGCGGTAACGCCACAGCGCCAGCTCGGTCAACGACTCGAGGCGATGGTGCTCTTCGAGATGCACCACCGCGACACCGCAGGCGTACATGTGCACCGTCGACGACTGCGCGGAGTGGTGGTCAGCCGGCAGGACTCGCTGCTCCAGGCCGCCTGGCCCTGGCTCGCTTGGCGAACCCACAGCGTAGAGGGGCGTACTGCACTCCCCGAGGTACACCGGCAAGAACTTGTGGGATACGACCGTGCAAGGTGCCGGACGTGCTGCCGACTCCGCGTTGTGGGGAGCTGACGTTCCACGCAGCGTTGCCAGACGGAGGCTGAACGCCTCCTGCTCAGCCGGGGTGCACTGGAGGAGCGCCGTGTCCAGGATCTGCGCCATCTGGGGACGACAGACGCTCGTCTTGTTCCGCTGCCAGTTCGAGACGGTCCGGGGGCTGATGCCGAGGCGACCGGCGAACTCGCGTACAGATGCTCGCATCACCGACCGCAACAGCAGTGCCTCCTCACCTGTCCACCTGTCCACAGCGATCACTACACACCTCCTTTGCGGTCACCTTCCAGGTATCAACGGCTGTATTGCCACGCTGTTGCTACACCACTTCCACGGTCGGACATCTCGCTCAAGGCCCCTGGTGCGGATGCTGTTTCTTGTTGATCCACACCCGCAACTCCGGCCGGAGGAACCATGGCGATCCCGGGCACACCCCAGTGCCGCGCCCGCATCGAGTTCTGCGTGCCGTCAGGCATCGAAATGCCTGCTGAGCTGTATGTCGGCCAGCACGCTGTCCGGTTGCCCGTTGTAAACGATGTGCGGCTCATGGTCGGTCGGTGGGGAGAAGCGGCCCGCATGCCTGAGCAGATCCTCCTCGCTGAACTCGATGCTGTTCGCGTCGACCAGCGACTGCTCGTTGCGCTTCCGGATTCGGTCCCAGCGGACCTCATGCGGCACGGGCAAGTAGATGAGGACAGGCTTGCCGCCGGCCTCCATCACGGTCGCTGCCCACTGGGCCCGCTCTTCCGGAGTCCAGAAGCCGTGGTCGACCACGACCTCGTGCCCGGCCGCCAGGAGCTCCTGGAGCTCAAGGGCGATGTCCTTGAGGACGGGTGCCTCCCGGACCCTGAACTCGCCGCGAGGGAAGTCCCTGCCGTAGTGGCCGTAGCGGCGGAACATCTCCTCATCAGGGCACAGGCGCCGGAAACCGGCCGCCTCCAGGGCGCGGGCGAGGGTCGTCTTGCCGGAGCCCTGCAGCCCGGACATGAGGATCGCGCGAGGCGCGGGGCCCGGTCGGCCGGACAAAGCGGCGGCGATGCGCGTGATCTCGAATCGTCCTTCCAGCGTGAGGGTGTCGACGTGCTCGGCTCCAAGGAGCTGGCTGAGGCGGGCTTCGAGGCAGGAGACGAGCGTGTCGTCCAGTACGGCGGTGTCGTACGTGCTCACCGCTGCACCTCTGTCGTCGTGCGACGGGTGCGGCCGGGGGCGCCCAAGTCCACGCCGTACTCCAGTAGCTCGCCTTCGGCGTCCAGGAAGCGTGCGGTCAGCACAAGGATCGCCGCGACGGTGTCGGCTTCCAGCTCCAGGAGCTCGAGGTCGCGTGACGTTGCGATGCGAGCCGATTCTTCATCCACGCGTTTCACGACGTGCCGCCCGGTGGCCCGAGCGATCAAGTCGAGTGACAACCCGCCTTTGAGTCGCTCGCTCCGCGCCAACTCGGGTACGGCCTGGGCGAACTCCGCTGGGATCCATGACGTGGAGTGGGAGACGATGCCATGACCGTCCCGGTAGACACGGCTACGGCGAATCACGTCGTCACCAGGCGAAATATCCAGCATGTCAGCGACGTCTTCGGGAGCCTCGACTATGCCGGCGGTGTGGCCGGACGACTTCTCGCCGACGCCCCACGACGACTGCGTCTTGCTGCTGCGGTCGTGACGCTCAGCCCCGGAGGACAGCGAGATGGGGCGTTCCATCACCTCGGTGCCGACGCCAGGGATGCCCTGTACGAGCTTCTCTTCGCGCAGCAGCCGCATGGCTCGGTCTGCGGTAGCTGTGCTGACCTCCCACTCGGTCGCCAGCGTCTTGATGCTGGGCAGGAGGTCGCCCGGCGAGAGCTCCCCAGAGCTGATCAGGTCGCGGTAATGGCCCGCGATGCGCGCGTACGGCGGCCGATTGTCGGCTCGGGGTGGCCCTGACATGTGCCTCGCCTCCTTCGAATTCACTCTGGGTGCCTCACTATACCGCTTGACACATGAGGGTACCTGATGCAACCTGATGTGAGTAAGGCGCTGGTGATCCTCCGGGAGCACCGAGTGAGCACCATCGCAAGACCGCAGTAACCGCAGTAGTTGTCCGCCCTCTGGGGCGGCCGGAGTAGCCCTCTCCAGCTCGCTGGGATCCGAGGGCGCGAGAGCACCATCGAACTCCTCCGGAGCCTGACGGCCGCGACAACTGTGTGCATGTCGCAGCGCTGTGCGCTGTCTGTCCTGCGGGACGCCGGCCTTGTGCCGTGCGGCCTGGAGGGCGGAGAGAGCATTCGCGACGCGCTCCCTGCCGCTCCGTCCGTGAGGAGTCCACATGTCTGCTTCGACCCTTGAGCGCACCGCCCGCCCCCGCCGGAGCCGGACCCGCTCCCGCACCGTCAGCGCCCGCCCGGCGCTGGCCCTCTCCACCCTCCGGCCCCACCAGTACGACCTGCGCCCCGCCTGCGCGTCGCTGATCTGCCCCGATTGCCTGACGTGGGTGCCGGTCACCGGCCTCGGGACCAAGACGCCCAAGGTGGTGCCGCACGACACCGGCCGCGCGCTCCAGGCCCCGGCCGTCCACTGCCGCCTGGGCAGCAACCGCCTGATCAAGGTCGATGTCACGGTCCGGGCGTGGCAGGAGCGCCTGGAGGACGGTCACGCGGAGACCGGCCACCGCCGCAAGACCACCGTGCGGCGCAAGCCCACGGTCGCGCCCGCTCTGGCCGTCAGCCAGATCGCCGCACGGGTGACGGCGTCGGAAGGCGAAGGCCGGCTCGTGTGGCAGGTGCGCAAGGAACAGTGGGCGGCGACCGAGACCGCGGTCCGCGACGCCGACACCCGCCGCGCGCAGCTGCCCGACGGCGACGCGCCGCTGGGTGCGCCGCCGGTGCCGCTCACGACACAGCACCCCCAGCGCCGCACGAGCTGACCCGCTCCGAACAAACGGCCACGGCCCTGGCTGCTCGTACGGCACTTCTATATAGAGGAGGACGTCATGCCCGTACCCACCGACCCGCGGACGCCGCTGCAGCGCGTCACTGACCAACTCGCCGCTGCCAACCGGAAGCTGACCGGTCCGAGCCTGCCCCGCTCGGAGCGAGCGGCGCTGGCCAGGCGAACCCAAGAACTGGAGCGCGAGATAGGCCGTCTCACTGGCCCGGTCACCCGGACACGCTTCGCCGACTGACCGGCCACCTGCTGCCCCGTCACTTGCCCTGCAGCCTGCGCTGCCCCGGGCGGCCGCCACCGATCGCGTGGCGACCGCCCGGGAGTGCGCAGGACGCACTCCCCGGCTCTTCCCCGCCGTGTGGGGGCCGGTGGTTCGAACCCCCAGGGATGCCGCCCTGGGGGTTCTTGCAGGTCACCCTTTCCGAGAGGACGACCCATCCCATGATGCCCCGTGTCATCTCTCTGCCGACCGTCGCCGACGAGATCGGCCCCCGCCACCCCGGCGCGATCTACCAGAACGTGACTGGTCGCTACGAGGTCCTCGCGCTCGTCACGGACCGCGCAGAAGTCGCCCGGCTGCTGCGCCGGAACAGCGCTCGCTGGGCGGTCATCGTCCGCGACACCCTCCGCCCCGACGGCCAGCCCGTCGCGATCGGCTCGGTCTGGACGACCGAGGACTACCTGCTCCGGCCCGGCAGGCCCTCGTACGCCGCCGCTGCCTGACGGCCGGCCACGGTCCGTCTCCACCCCACCGGCATCACGAGGGTGGAGGCGGGCCGTGGCCGGCCGCCCGGCCGGTCACGGCGACAGCCCCGGAACTCTGACCTTCCGGGGCTGTCCGGTCAACGGAAACCATTGGGAGATCCCCTTGACCACCGCGATCATGACACGCCCCGCAGCCCCGACAACAGAGACCGCGACCACTTCGGTTCCCGCCGACCGTCAGCTCGGTGACCTCCTGGCCCGCATCGCTGGCGAGGCCGACGCCCGCATCCCCGCGGAGCGCCGGGCCCGCCGCACGCTCCAGGAGATGATGCCGGGCTACGAGCGGCAGCCCGTCCTGGTGCTGCACCGGCCGGTGATGGCCGACGACTCCTGCCCGCTGTGCCACCGCTGGAACTGCGACCCGGCCACGTGCCCGCCCTCGTCTGCGACCCCGGTGCCCGCCAGGGCGGGCACCGGGATGCAGTGCGACATGTGCGGCGGCGTTTTCGGTGCCGTACCCGCGCGGCCTGGTACGGCGACCGCCTGGACGTGCAGCGCCTGCCAGCGCCTCGGCAGCTGATGCCGCACCTCATACAGGCGGCCCGGGCGGCGCAGCATCGCGCCGCCCGGGCCGCCGCCACCGCCGGCGCCGCTCATCCCTGGACCCGCCTGCTCCTCGCGGCCGCCGCCATGGCCGCGACCGCCGCGTGGGAGGCGGGCCACCGCGTCGCCGACCTCCACTTGACCCGCCGGCACGAAAGGCACCCCAGTGCCTGAATCCCCGCTCTACCAGCGCTACATGAAGGCTCACCGCGCCCACCTGGACCACCGCGCCGCCTGCTCCACCTGCACCGACGAGGCCCGCTGCCGCGAGGGCCAGGAGATCTGGACCGTGTTCGCGCGGGCCCAGGACTCCTACCTCAAGCGCCAGCGCGGCTGACCGCCGCTCCCCCGGCGTCTCGCCGGGTGCCGACCTGCAGAACGGCCCCGGGGCTCACATCCCCGAGGCCGCTTCGTACTACACCGGACCTTCTGGGAGGCCCTTGTGCACACCATCGTACGCACCGCCCGGTACGGCAACGGCTCCGTCTCCCCCGCCGCGCCCGAGCGTTCCCGCGCGGCCTGCGCCGACGAGGATCCCGAGCTGTTCTTCCCACGGAGCAAGTCGGGCGCCGACCTGCTGCAGGAAGAGGAGGCGAAGGCGGTGTGCCGTCGCTGCCCACTGCTGCTGCCTTGCCTCCGCGGCGCCCTGGAGCGCAACGAGCTGGGGGTGTGGGGCGCGACCAACGAGGATGAACGGCGCCGGATGAAGCGCCGCGCCGCCCGCAAACGCACCGCCTGACGGGAGCGCCGGGTACCTTCCGGCCCGCCCCGCAGCACCGCCGCACAACGGCCGCCCGCATGACGGGCGGCCGGTCTTTCGCACGTCTCCAGCCCGGGAAAGCCTCGGGATTCCATCCTCTCCGGGAGAGCTCATGGATCGCACCACCCAGACCGTCACCGGCACCCGACGGCTGCCGGACTCGCTGTGTACGCACACCCCGAGGTGCCCGTCGGCTGCCAGCCCGGACCGAGAGGCCGCGCACGTCGTGGCGGCTCACCCGGAGCAGGGCTGGAGCCTGCTGTGCAACGCCGTCCTGCTGTTCGAGGACACCGGCGAGCTGCTCCCCGACGGCCGGATCGTCGCCCCGCACCGCTCCGTCGCCGCCCTGGTCTGACGGCTGCCTGATCCGCCCGCACCGACCCGCCCACCACCGTGGCGGCCGGGTCGGGCGGTGAGGGGGAGCCGGACAGCCCGGACCCACCCACCGAACCATGGAATGAGGCTTGCATGACCGAGACGATCACCACCACCCCCGCCTCCACTGCTGCGGTGTTCTCCGACGTGACGCTGAGCAGGGCGGCCGAACTCGCCGCCGACTTCTACCAGCCGCTGTGGATCGGCCCGTCCGGCGAGAAGTCCTCCGGGGAGGCCGTGGCCCGCCACCTGGAGGCCACCATCGCCCTGCTGGACAAGGACGGCTGGATCCGCGCCTACGACTACAGCAAGGACTGGTCGGCTGGCGCGGACCTCGCCGACGACGACTCCATGACGGTCAAGGCGATGCTCCGGGCGCTGATCCGCTTCGTCCGCGACGAGAGCGGAACCACCCCGCAGCGGACCCTGTCCACGGCGCTGCGTCACGTCGGCGAGGACGGCGCCCACGGAGACACGGACACCGCCTACGTGGCGGGCTTCGTCCTGGACCGGCTGATCCAGGCCCACACCGGGTCCGACTCCGCCCGCGCCACGCCCTGGTCGGAGCGGCAGCACCGCAACCACGCGGACGTCACCGCCCTGCTGACCGCGGGCGCCCGGTTCGCCCGCACCTACGGGCCCAGTCAGGACGCGGCGGCTGCCTGATCCCCGGCGCTGACCGCACCAAGACGACGGCCCTCCGGGACCCCGGCATTCAAGCTGCCGGGGTCCCGGAGGGCCTGGTCCACGACCCTACCCACCGCCGCAGTTCCACGGTGCCCCTTCTCGGAGGCGCCCGGAAGAGAGAGGACATTCCGTGGCCACCAAGCCCGCCGCCCGCCGCCGGCGCCCCGCGGCGAACCCGAAGCCCCGCAACGGGCGCGCCAAGGCACCCGCGACGCCGGCCTCCGTTCCCGCCCAGGCCGCCGCTCCCGAGGAGACGGTGCCGCTGGTGCACCTGGAGGCCGACCCGGTCCTGGCCGACGCCGCCGACCGCGCCGCCGACCTCCGGGGCCAGGCCGCTGACGACGTCGCGCGGATCCTCGCCGACGGCCAGGTGCTCGCCACCGAGCTGCTGGACGGAGCGCGCACCGAGGCGGCCTCGATCACCGCGGCCGCCAACGCGGAGCACTCCCGCATCCTGGCCGCCGCCGCGACGGACGCCGACCGGGTCCGCACGGAAGCCGCCACCACCGCGGCCGCCGACGCCGGCCAGGTCCGCGCAGCCGCCGAAGCCACGGCGGAGCAGCTCCTCGCCGACGCGCGCACGGAGGCCGACACCGTCACGACGACGGCGAACGGTGAGGCCGAGAAGGTCCTCGCCGACGCCAACGCGGCTGCCGAGCAGCTGCTCGCCGACGCCCGCCGCCAGGCGCAGGAGGTCACCACCACGGCGGCCGCCCAGGCGGAGCAGGTCCGCACCGACGCTGAGCAGACCGCCGCGAAGGCCCTCGCCGACGCGGAGGCGGCGCGCACCGAGCTGCTCGCGGCTGCGGAGCGCACCGCGGTGGACACCAGCACCCGCGCCGCCACCGACGCCGACCAGCTCCTTCAGCAGGCTCGGGGCGAGGCCGACCGGCTGCGCGAGAGCGCGGACGTCCAGGCCGCGCAGGTGAAGGCCGTGGCTGAGAAGGCGGCCACCGAGCTGCGTGAGGACGCCACCCGCGAGCGGGAGGCGTCCCGCGCGGATGCAGCTCGTACCCGCGCGCTCGCCAAGGAGGACATCGGCCGGCTGCGGGCGACGGCAGCCGAGGACGCCGAGCGCCTGACCCGCGCCGCCCGCGAGGAAGCCGGCCGCATCCTGGCCGCCGCCCGCACCAAGCGGGACGCGGATCTCAAGGAAGCCGAGCAGGCGCTGGCGCAGGCCCGGCTGCGGGAAGCGGACGCGGACGTCACGCTGAAGGCGGCCGATGACATGGTGGCCGAAGCCGCCGCCCGGATGAAGCGCGCCACTGACCGCACCGAGCGGGCGCTGGAACGCAAGCGCCTCAAGCTCGAGGCCAAAGGGGAGCGCCGGGATGCGAAGGAGGCCCGCAAGGCGAAGGCCCGTGAGCTGCGGGCCGCATCCCGTGCCGGGAAGCCGGCCGTGGCCGACCGCGTGAAGCAGTTCGTGAAGGTCAACGCGGAACGCCTGATGGTGATCGGTCCGATCACCGCCCCGATGGCCGTCGCGTGGACGGGCCAGGCCGGCTTCGCCGAGGACATCCTCGGCTGGGTCGTCCCGTTCACGATCCTGTTCGCCGCCGCGTGGGAGCTGTCGACGGCGTTCGTGGGCTGGATGTACCACCAGGCCCGCCAGGGCGGCGACGCCGGAACCCTCTACCGCGTCAGCACATGGATCTTCGCCTTGGGCGCTGCAGTCATGAACTTCTGGCACGCCTCCGGGCAGCCGGTGGCCGGCAGCCGGGTCTGGGACGCGAAGAAGGAGATCTGGACGGAACAGATCACCTACTGGCACTTCACCCCGAAAGCGGTGGCGTTCGCCGCGATGAGCATCGTGGGCATGGTGCTGTGGGAGCTGTACGCCTCCCTGATCCACCGCCGCAAGCTCCGTGAGGACGGCAAGGTCGCCAAGGCACGGCCCTCCATCGGGGCGGTCCGCTGGGTCCGCTATCCCGTCCACAGCTTCACCGCCTGGTCCCTCGCCATCACCGACCCGCGCCTGACCACGCTGGACCGGGCCTGGACCGCGGCCGGTGCCCAGCTCGCGGACCGCAAGGCGGTCCGGACCGGCATGGCCCTGCACCGGGTCGTCGTCCCCCGCATCGGGGCCCACGACCACGGACCGGCCGCCATCCCCACCGTCCTCACCCTGACCCGCACGGACCGGCACGGACCGCTGGAAAGCCCCGCTCCGGTCCGCCCGGTCCAGCACGGCGGGTATCCGGTCCGGTCCGGTCCGGGCGACCGGAACGCGGTCCACGGTCCGGTCCGGACCGCAGTGGCCACGGACCGGACCGGCGGACCGGCGCGCGCCCTGGAGGCCGGTCCGGCCGGACCGCAGGGCGCTGACCTGCGGACCGATCCCGGTCCGGACCGGGGTTCCCGGACCGTGTCCGCTGCCCAGGGCCCGGCGGCCGGCCGGGGGGTGACGGTCCGGACCGACGACGTCGCCCCCGGACCGCAGGAGCCGGGGTGGACCGGACCGGCCGACCAGGACGCTCCGGAAGGCGTCTTGGGTCCGGACCGTGGCGAGGAGGGCGGTCCGGACCTCACGGTCATCACGCTCACGGACCTGGAGCGGACCGCACTGGACCGGCTCCGGACCGAGGATGAGCCGCTGAACCGGGCCAACATCGCCAGGGCGGTCCGGACCGAGGGCGGCACCATCGCCACGGACCGCGCCGGGCAGATCGCGGTCGCCCTCAAGCAGCACACGGTCCGCTGACCGGACCGCCCGCACAACGCCCTGCCGCTCATAGTCGTCACCGGTCCGCGCTCGCCCACCGAGTGCGGACCGGTGACGGCCACGGCCGGCAGGCCGCTCGCCCGTACTCCCGCCCCGAGCGGGGGCAGCGGGCCAGGCACGAACCGAGTACCACCAGCCCCGCGCAACAGCCTCGGGGACCAAGGACTCCTCCCCTCCCCCAACCCCGAGACCTGGAGGTCTTCCACGTGAACAGCAACGACCCGAACCACTTCCCTCTGCGCGACGTCGCGCAGAACCCGGAGGCAACCGCCCGGTACCTGGCCGACGTTCAGCGGGTCCTGCTGGACATCGGCAAGAACCTGGAGACCCTCGCCCAGGAGATCCGCGTCCACTGCCGCGACACCCACGTCGAAGGCGACCGGTTCTACGACGCCTGGCTGCGCGCCCAGCCCGTGGAAAGGGCATTCAAGGACGTCCTGAAGAACGTCGAGGCCGTCACCAAGGGCCTCGAAAAGGGCGCCTACAAGCGCCGCGCCCACGATGAGGAGGTCGCAAGTACCGCCCGAAAGCGAAAGGAAAAGGAGTTGGAAAGGCAGCGGAAGAAGAACCCGCAGCCGATCCAGGCCGCGCCGAATCCGCCGCAGCAGGGTGCGCAGAGCCAGAATCCCGGCTATGGTGGTCCCACGTCGATTTACGACCTGGGTAACAGGGAGTCGGCGTGACGCGCCCCCTCAGCAGCGTCGAACGCTCCATTCATGGGCGGATGAGCTGGCTGCAGGAAGAAGAGCGCAAGGCGATCGAAAGCCGCGGGGAAATCGGCCGGATGGAATTCTGGCTCCGCCTTGCTCGATCCGAAATCGCCAAGGAAGTCAAAGCCGGTCGCGGCGATGTCATCACCGCGTTCACGCTGCTCTGCCGTCTCTTCAAGCTGGTGCTGGAGAAGCGGCAGGCGGGCGACCCGAGGCTGTTCGACCACCTCATGCAATACGCGGACACCGTCCTGAAGCAGCACGGCCCGCGTAACTGAGCGTAACCAACGAAGGTCCCGCCGGGCTCCGGCGGGGCTTCGCGCGCGTAAAGCGTGCACACGTGCACGTGCACGCGCGTGCACACGAGACCCCACTGTCTGTCAAGTCCCCCTGGAGGGAGGTGCACCGTGTCCGACGACTCCGACGAGGCCGGCGGCGGAACCCTGGTCCATGGCCCCTGGAGCGGTGATTCCTCGTACGCGCTGCCGCCGATCCCGGATTTCATCGACACCATTCCCCCGCCGGAAGACATTCCGGAGGCTCCCCCGGAGAGCCCGGAGGAGACGACGATGGAACTGCCGCCGATTCCGGCGGCTCCGGACCCGGCGACCGCGCTGCGTTCGGAAGGGATTACGGCACCGGAAACCGGTGAAGATGAAGGCGAATACGAGGAAGGTGAATACGAACAGCCTCGTTCCCTCGCTGATCGTCTCGGTGACTGGCTGGAATTCCGGCTCGAAAGGGCGCGGGCGCTTCACGAGGGTGAAACGCCTTTCCGTGAGGCTGAAATAGCGCGGAAAGCCGCGCTGCTGGAGGGTCGCACCGCTCAGGAAGTCGCGATGATGGAGCAGAACGGAAAGCTCCACGCCGCGATGATGAAAGCGAAGGGCGACAAGGCATCGGCGCGCGGAAAGGCCGACGCCGACCGCATGAAGTCCTCCGGCTCTGGCTCCGGCTCGGGGCTGGGCGCGGACAAGGGCCGCTCGAAGTCCGGCGGCGGAGGCGGCTCGCGCGGCGGCGGAGGCGGCACGGGGCCGTCCCGCAGCAACTCCGGCTCGTCAGCAAACCGGCCCAGTTCCTCGCGCGGCTCCAACTCCGGCGGCCCCGCCGGGCGTTCCGGCTCCGGGCCGTCCGGGGGCAGCGGTGGCGGCAAGGGCGGCACGAAGGGCTCTGACCGCTCCCCTGGCGGCCGTACGGCCGGTTCGGGGCGCGGCGGGACCGCCGGGGGCCCGAAAGGCTCTCAGGCGGGCTCTGGCAGCTCTCACCGGAGCGGCAGCGGCGGCTCGAAGGGCGACGGCGGCCGGGGCCAGCACGGCCCGCCCTCCAACGCCCGTGCCGAGCGGGCCCGCGGCCGCCAGGAGCGCGCCGGCACCCGCCAGGCCGGACGGCAGGAACGGCGCACCGCCGGTCACGCCGGCGCTGTCGCCGACCGGACCAAGGACCGCGACCAGGCCCGTGCTCAGCGCCAGCAGGCATGGGAGGACCGCCGGGCCAAGAGGGCGGAGCGCGGCGAGGCACGGAAGGCGAAGCGGGAAGCCGCCGCGTCCTCCGAGCCGGACCGCACGACCTTCGGCAAGGCCGTCGGTGAGGAGGCCCAGCACCGCTGGGACAAGCGCCGCGCTGACGAGAAGGCCGCCCGGGACGCGAAGGCCGGCACGGAGAAGGCGAACCTGTCCAAGGACAAGGACGCCAAGGGCGCCGAGGACGTCAAGGGCAAGGGCACGGTGGACAAGAGGGAGAAGTCCGCCGGGGACAACTCCGGGGACGCCTCCGGCGCCGCGAAGGGCGGCAAGGCGTCCGACGAGGGCCAGGACGCCCATGCCGGTGACGAGAAGGCGGACGGCAAGAAGAAGAAAAAGAAGAAGCGCCGGTTCCGGCGCCGCCGTACCGCGGCCAAGGACCGCCGCGGCCGCCGTCACAGCAAACGAGGGAAGCGGGAAAAGCGGCGCAAGGGGCGCAAGCGGCGGAAGGACAGCCCGTTCGGGGCGGAGCCTCACACCGTCACGACGGAGTGGCCCGGACACGAGACCGAACCGTCCGCAAGCTCCGCGGACAGCGAGGACGGCATCGAGGACGCGGTCATCGTCCCCGACACCCCCGACGGCCCCGCGAAAGCAGGCGCACAGGCCAAGAGCCTGCCGCGCGCGCCGGAGAAACACACCCAGCGGCCCGGCACCAGCCGGCCCACCAGCACGGAAGGGAGCAACGTGAGCAGTTCGCAAGTCAGCAGGCCGTCCGGGCGCAGCCGCTTCGACCAGCACGCCACGGACATCACGTTCGACGAGTACCTGATGGAGATGGCGAACATCGCCATCAAGGCCGCCTCCGATGAGGAGCGCGCCGAAGCCCTGATGGAGGCCCTCGCCATGGTCGCCGACGCCCTGCGGGAGATGGCTGCCGACCTGGCCGTCGACCACAACATCTCCACCGCTGTCACCGACCTGATCGCGGACCTGGCCGACTCCGCGGCCGCGATGAAGACCCAGGCCCAGCGCTGTGCCGAGCAGTGCGGCCTCGCCAAGGAAGCTGCCAGGCTCGCCGCCGCGATGGTGGCCCGGGTCTACGGCGAGGACATGGCAGCCAAGGAAGACGCCGGCCTCGCCAAGGTATCGGCCGCCGCCCACCACGACTGAACCTCAGGAGACCGTTGATGAGCAGTGACCTCGCACCCCGAAACACCAGCGCGGCGCCCGTCGTGGCCGACGACGACAACCGGTACAAGGCCGTCCAGGCCAAGCTGAAGAAACTCTCCGCGGCCATGGACGACGCCACCCTCGAGCTGGAGGGACTGCACCGCGACATGAAGGGCAACGCCGCCCATACCGAGGATGTCGTCACCGCTATCGAGAACGCCGACCTGGACCCGAAATTCGTCCGGCTGACGGTCAACGTGGCCCTTGCCCTGGTCGGCGCCGCCCGGGAGGTCGGCTCGCTGTCCGACATCGCCCAGGACACCGCCGACCTCACCCACCAGACCCGCCGCACCCACTCCCAGCTCTACAACGAGCTGGACGAGATCCGCTCGAACCGGCCCGAGAAGACGCCCCGGCCGGGCTTTTTCAACCGCTGACCCCCTCCCCCACCCACCCTCACCACGGGCGGCCCCGCGAACTGCGGGGCCGCCCGTGCCCGTTGCCGAAGGAGTAGCCGGTGCCGCGCAGTGTCGCGCTCGAACGCCTCGCCTACACCCTCGCCGCGCCCGTGCTGGCCGTGGCCCCCAACGTCTGTCCCGACAGCCCCGTCAACACCGTCGTGCAGCTGGCCGGCGCCGCCGGGATCGGCGGCTGGATCCTCGCGGGCAAGAGCGATGAGCCCGGCGCCGGGCGCAAGATCCTGCGCTGGTCCCCGCTGGTCCTGGCCGCCGCCGTCGACGTCGCCGCCGGGCACACCGCCGGCTTCGGCCCGTACTGGCTGGACGGGCTGCTCGCCGCCGGGTGGGCGGCGGCCGGCTGCCTGGTGATGCCGTTCTCCCGGCACACCCGCCGCCGTCACCGTCCCGCCGTCGCGGCCCCGGCCCCGCAGCTGGCGCCGGCCGAAGCGCCCGAGCCGTCCCCGATCGTCCCGGACGACGGAGCCGACCTGCTCACCCGCGACGCCCGGATGCTGTGGGAGCGGGCCGGAATGCCCGGCCGCACGCACATCGTCAAGGCCACCCGGCACCCCGGCATGCAGCACGACATGACGATCCTGCTGCGCGCCTCGGAGACCGGACGGCCCATCACCGGCCTGTCCGAGGCCGCGGTCGCCGCGCCGTTCGCCGTGCACTCCAGCGACGTCGTCCTGGCGGAGGTCGCCATCCAGCCCGGTCGCCAGGGCGGCCCCGGCTGGATGGAGGCCCGCATCACCCCCGACGCCAACCAGCGCCGCCGCAAGGCCCCCACTGACCAGGAGCGCTGGACGGACCGGATCGGCAGCCCGAAGGGCGGCGCCCCTGGCTCCGAGCTGGTCCACAAGACCCGTGACGACGCACGTGGCGTGACCTTCTACCGGGCCAAGATGGCCGACATCACCGAGACCCCGCGCATCGACCTGCCCAAGGTCTGCCGCGCGTTGGGCTTGCCGGAGGACGACTCCTGCGTGTTCGTCCTCATCGACGGCGCGGAGTTCCTGATCAGCGCGTTCGACGAGCCGCCGCTCAGCGCGGTCTTCCCCGCCACCCGCGAGCTGCTCACCCCGGACGCCAAAGGCATGTACGTGTGCGGGTTCACCATCACCGGCCAGCCGGTGAAGACGATGGTGTACCAGCACGACAAGAACGCCCCGGCCCACGGCCTCACCCTCGGGGTCAGCCGGTCCGGCAAGACGCAGTTCTTCGCCATCCACATGGCCGCCCAGTCCCTGGACGGGCATGTCGTGTGGCTGGGCACCGTCCGCAAGGACGAGAAGACCAGCGTGCTCGGCCGGTACATCGACCGGCAGGGCTCGAACGCCCTGTGGATGGCGCGCTCGCTGCGGGCGGGGAAGGCGCTGTGCGAGATCAGGGCGGAGATGCCCTGGCCGCACGACGGCCAGCCGCACGACTACAAGCCGGGCGACCCGCGCTGCCCCTACCGGCAGCTGAACGTCTACGGCGATGAGTTCATGACCGCGGCGCAGGACGCGGACTTCGGCGAGTTCATCCAGAAGGACGGCGAGGACCTCACGGTCACCGGCCTGAAGTACGGCATCGGCTTCAACCCCGCCGGGCAGTCGCCGTTCGCGCACAACGGGTTCTCCACGGAGATGAAGGACAACCTGCGGCAGAACAGCCGCCCCGTCATCTTCAACATGGGCTCGCCCGGCGCCACCCGCAAAGCGGCGGAGGGCACCATGGAGAACGCCTACGACGTGCCGACCATCCCGGCCCGCTACTCCCGCAGCGAAGGCTCCGCGATCGAGCGGGCCATGCGCGGCGAGGCCGACCCGGAGAACGGCGTCTCCACCGGCGGCGTCGCCGTCATCGTCCTCGACAACGGCCGCGCCGTGCTCATGCGGTCGCTGTACGCCGACTTCGACACCGACCTTGCCGAACTGTTCCCCGACGAGGTCAACCGGCTCACCGACTACGAGATCAGCGAGCTGGACAAGCGCGGCCTGTGGTTCGACTGGAACGGGCCCGTACGGCCCGGCGAGTTCTGGCCCGAGCCCGACGAGGACGACGAGGGCGAGGGCCGCTCCCGCCGGCGCGGCGGCGGAGGCGGCGGCAAGGGCGGAGGCGGGCGCGGCTCAAAGAGCAGCACCCACCGCTCCGAGCAGGTCGCCTCTCCCCGCCAGGCGCTGGAGGCCATCAAGAGCCTCACCGACGCCTGATCACACCCCATCCCCCGGGGCCGGACCGTCCGAGCACGGCCGGCCCCACCCGACCCCTTTGTGAAGGAGCACCACCGTGGCCCTGTCCATCTCCGCCGCCGTGCTGCTGGGCATCATCGTCGTCGTCCTGGTCAAGGGCGGCTACGTCCGCGTCGGCTCCGCGCTGGCCTGCGCGCTGTTCGGCTTCACCCTCGCCGCGACCGGCCTGGCCCCGACCATCAACAGCGGCCTGGTCTCGCTCGCCGGACTGATCTCCAGCCTCTGACTACGCCTCCGTCCACGGCGGGTCCGGGGTGTAGTTCAGCCCGTCGCAGAAACGGCAGTGCCACTCCGACGGGATCTCCCACCTGTCGACCCAGAAGCCGACCTGCTTGCCCACGAAGTAGTTGTCCCCGTCGCACCATCCGCACTGGAAGACGAACTCCACTCCATCCCCTCCCCCACGCCTGATGATCCGAGGATGCCCGGAACACGGGCGCGCCGACACCCAAACGCCCACTTTCCCCGCCACACAACGCCGAAGGGCGCCGCCGCGGACCAGTCCCGGCGGCGCCCTTCGGCGCCCCCTGCCTGGAGTCCCGATGCCCCATGCCTCGCTCTCCCCCGCCGTAGACCACCCCGCCCCCATCACCGGGGCCGCGCCGCCGGCGGAACTGAGCCTCGAGGAGCGCCTCGCTCTGGTGACCGCAGCGATGACCGCGCGCCTGGACGAAGCGGCCGTCGCCTACGAGGTCAACACCGCGCACATCCCCACCGAGCCCGTGGACCTCGCCGACGTCGTCACCGTCCCGCTGACCCCGACGCTCCCACCGCCGCCGGCCTCCTACCCGACCCCGGTCGCCGCCCTTCTGCAGCGCGCCCACCACCGGCTGCTCACCGGCGGCTGGTGCTCCGGCTCCCTGGTCGACGAGGACGGCGCCCGCTGCATGCTCGGAGCCATCCGAGCCGAGGCCCGCGGCGACAGCGGCCTGGAAGCCAGCGCCGCCTCCGTGCTCCTGGACGCGCTCCGCCGCGAGTTCGGCGACGTCGACTCCGTGCCGTCCTTCAACGACGCCCACCGATCGGCCTGCGTCCCACTCCGCATGGTCGACCAGGCCGCCAGCCTCGCCGACGCCCGCGGCCTGTAACCGCTCCGGGTCCCCTGCCTCGCGCCCGAACCCGGCCTGCCCGGGGGCCGGGCGCAGGGGCAGGCCACCCGGCTGGACACCCACCACGCGCACTACCGACTTCCCCGCCGAAGGAGCGACTGCACCATGTCCCACAACGACAGGCAGATGAACGGCCAGCACCGCCCGAACAGCATCCTCGACCAGTTCGAACTGCCGCTGGCCAAGAAGAGCAGGCAGCGCCTGGCGCGGCTGCGCACCGCGTGGCGGGAGTCCTGGGAGGAGGGGAGCTTCCTCCACCAGCGGTGGGAGGATGTCGGCCAGGCACGGCACGCCAGCTGGCACGAGGTCGCTAGCTGGATCAAAACGGCCGGGCTGTTCGGCGGAATCAGCCTCATCGTGCTGATGCTGGACGCCGCCGGCGACATCGCCTCCGCCACGCTCAAGGGCCTGTCCAACGTCCCGGCCACCAGCACCAGCGACGGCAGCGGCCTGTGGGGCACGGTCGACCACCCCGTCCGCGTGTTCCTCGCCGGCCAGGCCGCGCACCTCGCCGTCGCCCCCGCCGCCCTGTACGCGTTCTGGCAACTGACCGGGCTGCTCGGGCTGGTCGGCGGATTCTTCGGCAACGCCGGCGCCCGCATCGCCTGGCTGCTGTTCGGCCTCGGCAGCCTCGCCATGATCTGGTCCGCCACCCCGGCCGGAGGCCGCGCCGCCGCCACCGGGCTCGCCGCCCTCATGTGGGCCCTGGCCAGCATCTTCGCCCTGCGCGGCCTGACCCTGCGGCCCATCGTCCACAACCACCCGCCGCAGTTCATGCCCCAGTTCAACCCCGAGCTCCACCTGCACGCCACGCTCCCCGCCCCGGCCCCGGCGGGCGACGACTTCGACAACAACATCCACCCGCTGCAGCGCTGACCGCAACGCCACTTCCACCCACCAGCCGCGAGCGCCGCGACCGACCAGGGCGCGGCGCCCCGGACACGAACGGAATCCCATGAAGCCGCAGACGACCTTGTTCTGGGTCGGCACCTACCACGGGAGCCACGACGGCCTCCCCGCCGAGGCCACCGCGACCCGCGACGACACCCGCCCCGAGCCGTACGCCTGGACATGCACGTGCGGCGTGTCCCGCTCTTTCCCGACCGAACACGGCGTGTGGCCCACCGCCTGGCGGCACACCCACCCGACCCTCTTCGACCGGCTGCGGTCGTGGGCCACCCGCCGCTTCCGCACCGCCCGCTGACCCGACGCCCTGCCTGGTTCCCGCCCGCCCCCGCACCACGGGGCCGGCGAGAACCGGTCAGGCCGCCCGGCCGAACGCACCACCCGCCGCGCCCCGTCGACATCAGCACCACGTCGACGGGGCGCAGCGCTGCCCACCGACGACTGGAGGAGATCACTCGTGCTCATCCCCCGCCAGCGCCGCCGGATCGGCCGGCCCCGCCCGCAGCGCCCCGGCCCCCACTACCCGCAGCGCCCCGGCCCCCACTACCCGCAGCGCCCCGCCCGGCTCCCCGGCGCCTGGCGCAGGTGATGCCCCGCCCCCGGAAGAAGCGTCACCGCGAGATCAAGAAGGTGCCGCGCAGCGACGCGATGCTGGAGGAGTTCGACCGGCGCGCTTGTCCCGAGGGCCTGGTCACACGCAGACAGTTACGCGAGCGCGGGCTGAGCCCCGGCGGGCACGGCCCGGTGGCGGTGCTGCGCTGCAAATACTGCGCCTACCGGCCCGACCAAGCGTGCATCCATCCCACCCGAGCCTGGCTCTACAGCCTGGAGTTCGCCCGACCCAAGCGGGTGCCGACGCTGGCGCAGGAAGAGGCGCTGGACCGGGCCATGGCCGCGAGGTCCACATGCCCGCAGTGCCGGCGCCGCTACTACTTCTGCCTCAAACGGGCCATATTGCATCGGATGCAACATACGACATCGGCGATGAAGGGCCTGCTGCCAGCTCGAACTGCACTCTACGCGGCGGCCCTTAGGTAGAAGAGCGGACTTGATCAGGCTAGCAATCAGACACATCGATGTTGCATCATAAGCAACATGAGTGATGCGACGGGATTGCCGGGTAGTGCCCACCTGGTTCTGGCTCAGGGGGTTGTCCACCTCGATCCCGAGCCCGCAGTGTTCGACGCGATGTTGGAGGGTTGGGCAAGGCAACAACGCTCGCGGTTCCTCAACTTCGAAGCGACGATCAAGCCCCGCCTTTCGCTGCTGAAGCGCTTCGCGGAGTTCTCCAACCAGTACCCCTGGCAATGGCAGGCGGTTGAGGTCGAGGCCTTCCTAGACCACCTTCGAGCCCGACGGCCGACGTTCGCGGTGTCGACGGCGCGCAACTACCAGAACGCCCTGCGGATGTTCTGCGACTACGTCACCGACGAGCGCTATGACTGGCCGAAGGTCTGCTACGACCGCTTCGGTCAGCGGCCCATCCAGATTCTGCACGAGTGGAACACGATCACCCATACCAGCGAGTACGAGGGAGGCCCGGGGCGACGGCCGCTGACGTACGACGAAGTGCAGCAGCTCTTCGACGCTGCCGACGACAGAATCGACAAGATCCGTAAGCGCGGCCGCAAGGGTTCCCTCGCAGCCCTTCGCGACGCGATGGTCCTGAAGACCGTCTACGCGTACGGGCTGCGCCGACAGGAGACCTGCGGCCTCGACCTTGCCGACATGCGCCGGAACGCCAAGGTGCCGTCCTACGGCCGTTTCGGCGGAGTGTTCGTGCGCTACGGCAAGGCGTCCAAGGGAGGCCCGCCCAAGCGGCGCCTGGTGCTGACCGTGCCCGAGATGGACTGGTGCGTCGATGTCCTCGAGCAGTACTGGCAGGAAGTACGACCAGCGTTCTCACCGGGCCGCCACCCCGCCCTGTGGGTCACCGAACGGCGGGGACGCATGTCTCTCAGACGTCTTAACGACGCCTTCAATAACGCCCGACAGGACGCCGACCTCCCGAAAGAACTCGACCTTCACTCGCTGCGGCACAGCTACGTCACGCACCTGATCGAGTTCGGCTATCCCGAAAGGTTCGTCCAGGATCAGGTAGGTCACGCCTACGCCAGCACCACGGCTATCTACACCGGCGTGTCGGACGACTACCGCAACCGGCTCCTGGAGCGTTCGCTCAAGGAACGCCACAGCGACCTGTGGGAGGAACCCGCATGATCCGCAAGATGGGCATCACCTGGCACCTGCGCCTCCGCATGGCCGAGAAGGGCATGTTCCAGACCACAGCCCTGCAGCCCCTTCTCGCCGAGCGCGGTATTCACCTCTCGCGTGAGCAGGTCTTCCGCCTGGTCACTGGGACGCCTCAGCGGCTCTCCACCGACACCCTCGCAGCTCTCTGCGACATCCTGGAATGCCAGCCCAACGACTTGATCGAGGTCAAGGCGATCAACGCTGAGGTCCGCAAAACAGCAGGTGAGACCAGCCCCTCGCAGCCCCGTCCGCGCAGAACGACCGTCCGGCGGCCCGGTCAGACGTGAAACCGCCGACCAAAACGGCCGCCGCCCTGAGCCGCATCCGACAGCACATCCTGACAGCAGCCCCCGAACTGGCCGACGACTCGCTCCACCAAATACTTGAGGACGCAGTGGTACGCGGCAGTGCCGCTCTCCTCCTCGACGAGCATCTCCGTCAGCACCCCACGGCCCTCGCGGCGCCCGGAGGCCGGATGCCCGGTGTCCTGGTGCGACTTGCCGACACACTGATCAGCCACGGCATCCAAGGCGTCGTTGCACCCACCTGCAGCTTGTGCGGCCGGGCCTCACGTCCCCTGGACCACAAACTTGAAGAGGGCAACGTCTGCAGCGGCTGCTATGCCCGAGCGAAGGTACGCCGCGCCGAGTGCTCGCAGTGCGGGCGGCACATGCGGCTTGCACTCCGACGTGGGGACTCTCAATTGTGCGGAAGCTGCTACGGCAAATCCCAGCACGCGGAGTGCGGCCGCTGTGGCAGGCACAGACGACCGACCGCCCGGCTCACCGACGGGACGGTCCTCTGCCAGGGATGTGCGCCCCGGCCGCTCCACCGTTGCCACTCATGCGGCGAGGACAGACCCGCCCAGGCCCTCACCCCCGACGGCCCGGTCTGCCGGCGCTGCTACCGGCCGCCCACGCGCATGTGCGGCATCTGCGGCCAGCAACGCAAGATCATCAAACGTGGCCGGGGAAAGATTCCCGACGTCTGCGCGAGCTGTTACCGGCTTCCGACCGCTACCTGCTCGCAGTGCGGCCGCACGCGGCCGTGTCTGAGGTCGTCTACGGACGCTCCGATCTGCGGACCGTGTCTTCCGAGGCAACCGCACCCCTGCGCTCTATGCAAGCGGGTCCTCCCGGTCCAGGCGCAGTGGCCACTGGGCCCCGTCTGCAACACCTGTTACACCCGGGTACGCCGCACGCCGAGTGCTTGCTCCAGTTGCGCCGCCGTACGGCCGCTCATCGGCCGTAGTCCTGACGGAGCGACGATCTGCGGGCCGTGCGCTGGCACCGAACTCACCTACAGCTGCCGGGGATGCGGCACCAGCGGCCTGTTCTCCCGACGGGGCTACTGCACCCGTTGCGTCCTCGACCAGCGGTTGAACGAACTCCTCAGCACGTCCCCGAAGGGGACCGCCCCCCAGGTCCGAGCTGTTCACACGACCCTCCACGGCGCCGACCGCCCCATACGGATCCTTCACTGGCTCAACCACCAGGGTGTCCCCGAACTCCTGACCCACCTCGCGCGAACTGGTGCCGAGCTCCGGCATCACGACCTCGACGAACTGCCCGACACTCCGACCACCTCCTATGCCAGAGACCTGCTGTCGACCGCAGGGGTGCTGCCACAACGAAACGAAGCGGTAGAGCGCCTGCCTCGCTGGGCAGACGCCGTTCTCCGGGAGGTACGCGCTCATCACCGTCAGATAGTGAGCCCCTTCGCCCACTGGCACCTGATCCACCGCCACCGGCGCATGGCACGCGGACATGCCGGCCAGGCCGTCAGGGACGGTCACCGGCGTTCGCAGATCAAACGCGCATTGGAGCTGCTGACCTGGCTCGACGAACAAGGCATCGCGCTGCCGGATCTCAAGCAGACGAACCTCGAACAATGGTTGGTCAGCGGCTCTCCGAACCGCAGGGACGTCAGAATTTTCGTCCTTTGGACCAACGAGCGCGGTCTCACCTCAAGCCTCGAAGTGCCGACCCGGTCCCCCGAAGACCCCGCAACCTTCATCGAGGACGACGACCGCGTCGAACAGCTCAGGCGCTGCGTCAACGACGCCACGCTCCCCCTCGACGTCCGTGTTATCGGCAGCCTTGTCCTGCTTATGGGACTGCAGGTCACACGCATTCTTGAACTGACCGTCGACGACGTCGTCGTGCAGGATTCGGCTGTCCAACTAAAACTCGATGGAGGCTTCCTGACACTGCCTCCACGGCTGGCTCACCTGGTCCGGCAGCAGCTCCATCACGCCGAGGACGCCTGGGAATCCAACCGTGCTGCCAGCACAATTCCGTGGTTGTTCGCCGGGTTGAACCCGGCCCGCCCCATCCAGTCGCAGTACATCTACCTGAAGCTCAGGCGGCTCGGACTGGGCGGCCTTGCGGGCCGCAACACCGCCCGTCTCGCGCTGGCAGCCGACGTTCCTGCCTCAATCCTTGCCGTTCTCACCGGGACTAGCATCGACAACGCGACAGACTGGGCGAATTTCGTCAAACGCAACTGGACTGACTACATCGCCAGACGCGCGCAGGACCGCCCATGAAGCACGCCTCCTTGCATCGTCTGCCTGGACTCAGCGCATCCCGGGCAGACGACGCAACTCGTTGACCTTCATCAGCCGGGCGAGAAGGAGGTACCCCACGGCTGTCGCCAGCGCCCCGGCAGCCAGTGCGACGGCCGTGGGCCACGTTCCACTTCCCAGGCCCGCGCACGCACGCGCCGCAGCCCAGCCCAGCCCTGCAGCCGGACCCGCGGCGCAGAACAGTTTTACGTAGGTGCGGCGCAGAACGCCGTCGTCGATACGCCCCCCGAGCCGCTTGCGCAGCAGATACGCGGTGAGAGCGAGACCGGCCACGTAGGAGAGGGTGTAGGCGCCGGCCATGCCGACGACCGCCCACCGGGCAGGCAGCAGCACGTGACAGGCGGTGACCAGGGCAACGTTCACCACCGCGATCCAAGCCGCCATGAAGAACGGAGTGCGGGTGTCCTCGAACGCGTAGAAGCCGCGCAACAGCAGGTACTGGGCGGAGAACGGGATGAGCCCAAGCCCGAACGCCTGCAGCATGTACCCCAACGGGCGGACCGAGTCGGCGTCCGCCGCTCCGTGGGCGAACAGCAGCGACGCGATCTGCGGCCCCAGAGCGAGGAAGAGGAAGGCGGCTGGCACGATCACCACCCCGCTGATCCGCAGCACCCGGGACAGGTCCGCGCGCAGATCCGGGATACGTCCCTCGGCGACAGCCCGGCTCATACGCGGCAGCAACGCCGTCACCAAGGACACCGTCACGATCGACTGCGGCAGCATCCAGATGGTCTGCGCGTAGGTGTAAGCCGAGTAGCCCGCGCCGGCCTGCGGCAGCTCCTGGTCGGCGGCATTGGCGTAGTTCGTGACCACTGTCAGGGCGACCTGGTTGGCCAGGACGAACAGCAGCGTCCACTTCGCCGCGTGGACGCTCTTGCCCAAACCGGTGCCCCGCCAGTCGAACCGCGGCCGGAACCGGAAACCCGCCGCCCGCGCGAACGGAATCAGCGCCAGGGCCTGCACGGCGATGCCCGCCGTCGTCCCGATCCCCAGCAACCACACCTGGTCGGAGGTGATGTCCTCCACCCGGTCGGGCACCGCCATCAGCCCCAGGTAGGCGGCGAACATGCCGACCAGCACGACATTGTTCAGCACCGGGGTCCACATCATCGCGCCGAACTTCTCGCGGGCGTTCAACACCTGTCCGTAAATGCTGAACAGCCCATAGAAGAAGATCTGCGGCAACAGAAACCGCGCGAACGTCACCGTCAGCTCGAACGCCTCATGACTGCTCGGGGTGTCCCGCATGTACAGGCTCACGATCTGCGGCGCCGCCCATACCGCCAGCGCCGTCCCCACCCCCAGCACGCACACCACGAGCGTGACCAGACGCTGCTCGTAGGCACGTCCGCCATCAGGCTGCGTCGTCCTGGCCCGTACCAGTTGCGGCACGAGCACAGCGTTGAGCGCGCCACCGATCAACAGCGTGTACAGGCTCGTCGGCACGGTGTTCGCCGTGTTGTACGTACTGGCCAGCAAGCCCGTTCCCAGCGCTGCGGCCTGCAGCACTTGGCGGATCAGTCCCGTCGCCCGTGACACCACCGTGCCGACAGCCATCAGCAAGGACGAACGAGCCAGCCCGCCCTTGTCCTTCTTCCGCCGGGCGGCATGCCGCCCCCTTGTCTGCTGCTCCTGCGGCATGGTCTGCGCCGCGGAGTTCGCCCCCTCCACCATGCCGTCAACCTATGCCCCAAGGTCGCAGAGCCCCAATTCGCTCTCCAACAGGGCAGTTTTGCGAACCATGGCCGAGACCGTGGCCACAGGAATACGACAGCAACGGAACAAGTGCTCTGCGCCAGTACCGCTGCGCACCCAGGGCTGCTGCGACCCCTGCGCCAGGGGCTACGAGCCCAGCCCCGACACGTACTTCACGTCCACGGCACCGGTCACCCACCGGCTCGCCGCCTGATCAACGCACCCCTCGAAGGAGAGTCACCATGGCCCTGTTCGCCCGTACCTCACCCGTACCCGCCCCTGCTCCCGCCCCCGTCCCGGAGACCTGGACGCCGGAGGGCACGCTCGTCTCCCAGCGCTACCGGGCGCTGGAGGGCGCGATCGTCCTCGTCTACACCGCCGACACCGAGCGGGGCACCGCGTACTACGCCGCCGCGTGCCTGGGCTGCACCTTCCGCGCGGACCAGAAAACCGGCCACAACCCGATGTCGGAGACGGAGGCCGCCAAGGCCGCCAACGCGCACGCCACGGCCTGCCGGGCGATGCCGCGCGGCGTGCCCGCCCGGCCCGAGGACTCCGAGGCCGTCGAACTGATCCGCTCCCGGCTGTGGCGCCACCGCTACGGCACCAGCCCGCGCCCGGTGCACCTCGCCGACTTCAACGCGCTGCGCGTCGACCTCCAGCGCTCCACCCACTGGATCAAGGAGCTGCTGGAGTCCCTCACGCAGGCCGAACCCGGCTTCCTCACCGCGGCGCCCACCAGCTCCGGGCAGGGCACCCGCTTCACCGTCCAGCCCTTCGGCCGGCCCTGACCGTGCGCGCCCGAACCGCCCTGCTGGTGGTCGCGGCTGCCGTGCCCGTCACGCTCGCCGCGGCCGCCGCCGTCCTCAAGGCCGGCCACTGGGACCTGCACGCCGACCGGCACCGCATCCACCTCACGCCCGTCGCCCGCCGCTCCTGCCCCGACTGCCGGGGCGCGGGCGGCTGGTGGGTCGGCGGACCGTACCCGGAGATGGAGGCGTGCGGCTGCTGGTCCGACCGGCACGAGCTCCGCATCCGGCTCCTGCCCGTCCCGGCCCGGCCGGACGAACCGCCGTTCTGAACGACCTCCGCCCCAGCCACACAGGCCGGGGCGGAGGCGCACACGGGGTCGACCGCAGCATCGGCAAAGAGGCTGGCCGCCCCGCTCCCCTCGCCCGAGATTCGAGATCAGGAGAACCCCAGCATGCCCCGTCTGCCGATCACCACCGAGCGCCTGGCCCTCTTCGGCACCCTGCTGGCGACCTTCGGAGAGCTGCATCCTGCCTGCGACCACTGGGTCCAGGGCAGTAAGACGGCCTCGAGGAAGCGACTGTACGGCGAGGACCTGGTCCACGCCGACGGCTCCCCCGCTGACCCGGACTCCACCCGCCCAACCATGACCACCAGCGCCCTCGGCAGGCGCGCGGTGGCTTGCCACGTCGCCTCGTACACCGCCGTACAGCTCGGGGCGACCATCGCGATCACCCGCGCGTTCGGCTACCACGTCACACCGGCCGCGCTGCTCGCCGGCGCAGCCATCAACGCCGGAACACACGCCGCGATCGACCGCGGCGCCGCTCTGCTGTGGCTGGCGAAGAAGACCAAGAAGACGGGCTACATCGAGCACTGCAAGGCCGCCCGTGTCGACGACGACGGCAAGGCTACCTCCGAGCTCACCGGGCCCGGCAGTGCGTGGATGGAGCTGGACGCCGCACTGCACCGCGCGATTGGAGTCGGCGCGGCCGCCGTCACCGTCTGGCTCACCACCCGCCCCGGCGCCCGCCGGTGACCCGCACCCGCATTGAACGCGTCCGCGCAGCGGTCGGCATCGCCTCCCTGGCCCTCCAGCAGATCGAGGACGACCTCAGCGCCGACGACGTCGACCAGGAGGAGCTCGCCGCAATCCTGCGCGAGCTCATCGAGGACACCGACCCGCCCGGCGGCTTCATGGCGGCCCTGGCGCAGATGCTCACCGTCGCCGCGCGCCGTGCCGAGCAGGTCGAACCCGACCGCGACGGCGACGCCTCGTGCCCGCTGTACGAAGCCGCCGCCCTGATCACCGACAACGCCGGGCAGCGCCTCATCTGGGCGGCCCGCGCCCTTCACCCACAGGGAGACAGCTGATGGCGAGCGCCAAGGCGGAGAACCCGCCCAGGGGGCAGTGCACGCAGTGCTCCTTCCACGCGTACGCCAGCCGTCAGGCCCACGCCGGGCTCGGTCCGCGCGAGGACTGCCCGCAGTGCGTGAACCACATGAAGCACGGCCACCCCAACCACATGATCGTCCGCTGATGGCGCCGCGCGCAGCCGCCGCCCTCATCACCGAAAACGCCAGCCCGCAGACCCACTACGCCGCCCGTGTCCTTGACCCGCAGGGAGAAGCCGCATGAAGCCCTTCCGTCTGGAAAACGCACTGCCCGTCGACACGACGATCCCGGAGCCCTCATTGGTCTGCCTGATCGGCGCGGCCGGCTCGGGGAAGTCGACGTGGGCCTCCACCTGGCCCACCACCCAGGTCCTGGAGCTCGACAGGTTCAGGGCTTTCGTCAGCGATGACGCGGGATGCCAGGAGTCGACCGGCGACGCGGTGTTCGCGCTCCAGGCCGTCCTGGAGGCCCGCCTCGCCCGCCGCAAGATGACGATCGTCGACGCGACGAATTGCGAGCTGGGCGTGCGCGCCGACCTGATCGCGACCGCCCGCCGCCACGGCGTGCCCACGGTCGCCCTGATCGTCCCGACCCCGCTCTCCGTGTGCGTCGCACGCCAGGAAGGCCGGCCCGCGAACCGACGAGTACCCGAGCAGGTCGTCCGCGCGCAGCACGCCGCGATGGTCGACGCGTTCCCCGGCCTGCCCGCCGAAGGGTTTGACCACGTCGTCGTCGCGGAGAACCTCTACCGCCTCCAGGCGCTGCTCCAGCCGCTCAGCGACACCCGACGGGCGGGCCTCGGGTGGGACGACAACGAGGGCCTGGGCGACCTGCTCCTGGTCCGCCGCATCTTCGGCCCCAAGATCCTGCCGATGTGGCGCTGGCGCGACAACTCGCCGCTCGCCGGCGGCGACCGCGTCGCGGAGATCCGGCTCGGAGCGGACCGTATCGTCCTCGCCCAGCGCAACGACGTCGACGGAGCGGGCGACGTCGGCTTCGAGGTCCTCGTGGGCTGCCCGGCCGATGACGAGTGCGAGGGCCAGGCGTGGGCCCCGGCCTACAACGTCACCAACCTCCTGCGCGCCCTGACCGGCGAGCTGATGACCGACCCGGACGTGCGCTGCACCATCCACGGCCACCACGGCGACAAGGACCAGGACGGCGACCCCGAGGGCCGCGCCGACCTCGAAGCGCAGGCCCTGGAAGCGATCAGCGGATGAGCACCACGACCCCGGCGTGCGGATGGGACCAGGCCGTCTTCCGGTGCGGCCGGTGCGGCACCGAGCACACCGCCACCACCGAGGCCGACTACCTCAAGGCCATCGGCGTCCACGGTGACGCCCACGCCGTGTGGGACCGGCTCAACGCCACCGAGCGGTCCGGGATCACCTCGATCCTGCGCACCATCCTGTCAGCGCCGGAGCTCGCCGCAGAGCTCCTGGCGCTCGCCGACCGGCAGCCGGCGGGAGACGAGGGCCAGTGAGCCGCGCCGCAGAAGGCCCGCACCCGCACCCGCTCACCCCGGCCGACCTCCCGCCCGGGGACGACGAGTGGTCCCTCGGCTGCCCCGAGTGTCATCTGCCCATCCAGGGCGGGGGCGCCGGCCTCGCCGCGCACCGCCGGACCGTCCACAGCCCCCGCCGCGACTACGGCGACCACCGCACCCCCATCACCATCCGGCTCGACTACTGACAAGGGGAAACCCCATGACCGCTCTGACCAAGGCCGACACCTTCGCCGCGCTCGACGCCTGCTTCACCGCAGACCTCGCCGCCCTCAGCGGCAGCCAGCCGACGCGCGGCCTCACCCCGACCCGGCTCATCGACCTGGTCGAAGAGGTCCGCGACCTCCTGGCCGACTCCCGCCTCCCCCACTACGAGGACGCCAGCGACGACCTGGACCACGCCGCCGACCACCTCACCGAGGCACTGACCAGCACGGACGACGAACAGCACGCGCTCCTGGCGCAGGCGCGCACGCACCTGCGCTCCGCCGTCGCATCGGCGGGCTGCCCTCGCCTGAGTTGAGCGCACTCTGTGCCGCCCCGGACCCCACTCGAAGGGGGCCGGGGCGGTCGCAGTGGCCCCTCAACACAGAGAGGAGACGGACGTGCCGCTGCCCTACTTCGAGGTGGACGTCCCGATACGCAGCACCGAGGCACCCGGCCTGCGCGGTCTGCACGTCTTCACCGGCCGGGCCGACAGCCGCAGCACCGCCGCACGGATCGCCCACGAGGTCTACGACACGGCACGTGCCGCGACGGAGGCCGGACGCGAGATCCCCCACGGACGGCCGGACGGCTGGGGTGCCTGCGGATACCGGCCCGGCTGGGAACTCGACTGGCCCGCCGCGAAGGCCGACCCCTGGAGGAGCCCGTACAGCTGGCCCAACTCCAAGCACTTCGAGATGTAGCTCTGCCCCGGGACAGCCGCTCTGCTTGGCGGCTTGACGACTGTCCCGGGCCCATCCATCCCGTACGAGACGAGACGGAGAACCCAAGTATGTCCTCCCTCCTGCGCGTTCAGGGCCAGATCGGCCCGCGCACCCTTCTGATCACCACCGCCGCCCTGCCGCTCACCGGCTGGGCGGTGCACGCGGTTGCGCTGCACAAGCAGCTCGCCAAAACCCGACGCGACCCGCTGACCGGCCTCCTGCGTCGCGACGCGTACACGGCCCGCGCCCGCCGGCTCCTGGCCCGCCACGGCGACGACACGGCCGTGGTCATGATCGACGCCGACAAGTTCAAGGCCATCAATGACGGCCTCGGGCACGCGGCGGGCGACACCGTCCTCGCGTCGATCGGCGCCCGACTGACCGCCTGGGCAGGCCCCCGCGCGGCGATCGGCCGCCTCGGAGGCGATGAGTTCGCAGTCGTCCTGGAGCTGACCGCCGCACGCCGCGCTCAACGCCTGGAGCAGCTGGTCCGGATGCTGCACACGCCAGTCGTCCTGGACGACGGCCGCACCGTCGACGTCGCGGCGTCGGTCGGCGCCGCGACGCCGGACGTGCACGGCACCCGCGACCTGCCCGCGTTACAGAGGGCGGCCGACGCCGCTCTCTACGACGGGAAGCACACCGGCCGCGCCCACCTCGCCACCGCCGCGCACGCCACGACGCCGTCCATCAACGGCCGCCGGGCGGGCAGGCCGGGCACAGCGACATGGGGGCGAGCCGCATGAGCGCCGCGACCCTGCCGGAAGGCGACTGGATCCGCGGCATCACCATCCGGCAGCCGTGGACCACCGCGATCCTGACCGGTGCGAAAACGATCGAGAACCGGCCCCGGCCGTGGCGCACCGGCTGGGTCCTCCTGCACGCGGGCCTGCAGACCGACCGGCCCGCCCTGCGCCTGCCGCTGGTCGCCCACACGATCCGCGTCCGCGACCTCGTGACCGGCGCCGTGGTCGGCGTCGCCCGCATCACCGACTGCCATCAAGACCCCAACGGCTCCCCGCCCTGCACCGAGTGGGCGCAGCCCGGCGGCGTCTGGCACCTGGTCCTCGCTGACGTCCAGGAGCTGCCGCTACCCGTCCCCGTCGGCGGACAGCTCGGTCCCTGGAAGCCGACGCCGGACCTGCTCTCCCAGGTGTTCCAGCAGCTGCCCGACTTCCGGCCGTGACCCGCAAACGAGACAAGAAGCCGCCGTTCGAGCCGGGATACGTCCCGGCCCCCGGCGGCCTTCTCGACTGGCGCGACAGCCAGCACTACGACCACTGGCAGATGCGCCCCTGCGCGCTGTGCGAGCAGCCCACACCGCTGCGCTCCCACTCCAGGGAGCCCGCTCACAAGGTGTGCGCTGAGTCCTGGATCTCCGAGCACCCCACCGAGGCACGCCTCGGGAGGTTCGCCTCCGACGTCCAGCCCAAGCGCCGGCGCGACGACAACCACGCCTGACTTCTACCTCCAGCTGGAGGCACCCCATGAGCAGCACCGACCGCGACGTCGACCACGCCCTCGCCTACCCCGAGCCGCCCGCCTCCCCGCTGTGGCAGCGCCACGGCGCGAGGACGCGGCCGCTTACCGACGCCCAGCGCCGCCGCAACCTTGCGCTGCTGGACCTTGTGCAGCGCAAGCCCCGCAGCAGGGCCGCGTAGGGGGCCGGACTGTGTTCACCGACAGGGAAGAAGCCCTCGCGGCCGAGGACCTCGAACTCACCCCGCTCGGCAGCGACCAGAACACCGCTGCCGCCCTGGTGGTCGCCCACTACGCCCGTGACAAGGACGACCTCGCCACCCTGCTGGGCGCCCACGGGCTGCCCAGCGCCGAAGACGATCTGGTGCGGCTGCTTCCGCGCCTCACCACCACCCCCGATGACACCCCCACGGGAGAATCCATGACCGCCAACGCCATCACCGCCACCGCCGTCTCCATGCTCAGGAACGGTGACAGCCCCGAGCACGTCCGCACCACGCTCGGACTGTCCGAGGGCGAGCTCACCGAAGCCGTGGCGCACATCGACCTGCCCGCCACCACCGTCCCGGCCCCGGACGACAGCAGCACCCCGGGGGCGGCCGTCCAGACGGCCGACGGTACGACGGACTCCACCGGGATCGAAACCCTGCTCGCTTGGGCGGAGAACCACCCAGCCGCCAGCATCCGCAACCGGGCCGCCCGCGTGCGCAGCGACCTCACCGAGCTGACCGAACGCCGCGCCACCGACGCCGCCCAGCGGGAGGCAGAAGAACGCGTCGCCAAGGCCAAGACCGAACTCGAGGCCGCGCAGGAGCAGCTGCGCGCAGTGAAGGCCGGCGGCCGCGCCGCCACGGCGGTCCAGGACGCCACGCCCCTGGCCCCCGCCACGGCCCTGGCCGCGACCGGCAAGCGCAGCAAGGAAGAGCTGGCCGCGATCCGGACGTGGGCGCGGGCCAACGGCTACCAGGTCGCCGACAAGGGCAACCCGGCCAAGGCCGTCCTGGACGCCTACGCCGCCGCCCACCGCACCACCAACCTGGCGGAGGCGATCTGATGGACACCAAGAACCTCACCGTCGACGGCTTCCTCGACACCGCCCCCACACCCGGCGCCGCGCCGTACACCGCCCGGTTCCAGCTGATCGTCTCCCCCACCGACGACGTCGTGGACGACGTGAGCTGGTCCTGCACCACCAGCAAACCCGGGATCGCGCACGCGCTGCTCACCGAGATCCAGCCCGGCGACCTGCTGCACGTCTCCGGCGTCCTCACCCAGCCCGACAACCCGGCGGAACCCGCCCGGCTCACCGTCGACGCCCTGGAGGTCCTGGCCACCACACCAGCCCGCGCACTCCAGGAGATGGTTTTCGACAGGTACGGCGACTACGTCGTGGTGTTCGACGCCGACACCGACGCCGTGCCCGTGTTCACCGCCCAGGGGCAGTGGGTTGGCGAGGCGGAGAGCCCCGACACCATCGGCACGCTGATCGAGATCCACGAGCGCGTGAACGGCGGTGACGCGTGATGCCCGCGACCACCGCGCAGACCCGCACCGTCCTGGAGCGGTTCCCCGCCGGCCACGCCCGCGGCTCGTGGCTCGCCGACGAATACGCCGCCGCCCAGCGCGCCCAGGGCACCGATGCCCGGGTCGTGATGGACCTCGGCAGCGACCAGTTCCTCGTAGTCACCGACACCCACTGACCCGTCCCACCGAGAGGCACACATGACCGAGACCGAGGCCGAGAAGTTCGAAACGATCCGCTACACCGCCGACGTGGTCGCCCTGACTCCCGACGGCAACGTCCTGCTGATCGAGCGCGACTGGCCGCCGTACGAAGGCGAGTGGGCCCTAACTGGAGTACGAGCGGGTTCCTGCGAGTGCTGAAGCGGTACGTCGTTCCATCTCAGCTGGTAGGAGGCTCGCCCGGCTCGATGAGCGGCCACCCCGGATCTTAGGCTGTTCTCCTGAATTTCAGGAGTTGCTGCGGTAATTTCTCCATCCATGGCAGATCTCAGGACGCGCGTGCTCTCCCTCGTGCCGCCGCCCAGCGAACCGTCCTCCGCGGATGTGGGGTTGCCGGGCGGCGAACCGGGGCTGAGCGATGTGTTGCTGCTGCAGCGCCGGTACGCCGGCGCGGTCGACCGGGAGGACGAGCAGCTGTTCTTCATGGACACGCTGGTCGAGTACCAGTGGGCGCGAGATGTGGCGGGCCTGGCGTCTTCGACGCTGGACCGGCTGACGAAGCCGGTGATCGAGGTGTGTGACCACTACGGGGTGGCGCCCTGGCGGTTGACGCCGCGTCACGTCGATGCCTACTTCGCCGGAGTCGGCAAGCGCCAGGCGCCGACGGTCCGATCGAAACTGAACCGGATCGACCACTTCTTCGCGTTCCTGGAGCAGCGCTACGCGCACGAGATCTTCCGGCGGTTCGGGGCGGCGGTCGAGTCGCCGATCGATCCGTTCAACCGGCACGCACACCGCGGCGACTTCGGCCTGCGGGTGCCGCCGTCGGCGCGGGCGGTCGGCGAGTTCTTCGCCAGCTGGCGGCGGGAGCTGGCGCACGCCCGCAAGGAGGCGGTGGCGTGCAGGGACTACGTGATGGCGAAGTTGATTTACACCTCCGGGGTACGCGCTTCGGAGCTGTGCCAGATGCGCATGAAGGACCTCCACTGGGAAGCGGGCGACTTCGGGCGCTTCGTCGTCCAGGGCAAGGGCGCCCGAGGATCGGGCCCGCGGCAGCGCGAGGCGTTCCTGTTCGCCGAGGGCCGCGAGTTGCTGTGGTGGTACGTGGAGGAGGTGCGCGGGTTGTTCTCGGACGACCCGGAGCACCCCGAATCGCCGGTTTGGCCCTCGGAGCGGCTGGCCCGGGATCTCGGGGGCGGGCCGAGTCCGGTGGGGCCGGCGGTGACGACCTCAACGCTGCGGAAGGCGCTGGTGCGGGCCTCGGCGGCTCACCTGTCGGGTCCGGTCGAGCGGATCTTCCCGCATCTACTTCGGCACGCTTGTGCCACACACCGCTACGAAGCCGGCATGTCGCTGTGGGAGGTGCAGAAATTGCTTGGCCATGACTGGACGACGACCACGGTTCGGTACATTTTGTCTGCTCAGGGCGATCCGGAGATGGCGAGCCGGCGCTCGTCGGCTCGGGCATCACAGCGATTGCGCGTGGACGCGGGGGGTCTGTCGTGAAGTGGAACTTGCGGTGGGCGGCGGCCAACCGGGGCATCTGGAGGCCTAGCGAGCTGATGCCCGTGTTCGCGGAGGTCGGATTCACTCCGTCGCTGTCGAAGGTCTCCGCGCTCTGGTCGGGCACACCGGTGACGGTGCGGCTGGAGGACCTCGACCTGATCTGCGCCGCGCTGGACTGCACGGTCGCGGACCTGCTGGTCGCGGAGCCCGTGGCCCGGAAGACTCCGGCAGTCCAAGACGAGGAACTGGCGAAGGCCGCGGGAGAGCAGCCGCGGCCCGTGCCACGCCGGCCGGGCGGAACGGGGCGACCGAGGTCGCTCCCGCCGAACTGACATGACCCGACCACGCATACGCGTCCCTTCGCTGGGGCAGTGCTCGGGGTGTCTCGGCTGGGGACCGCGAGCGCAAACACCTTTCTGTTCCCCGTGCCACCAGTGGCGCTCCAAGCCTTACCACCCGGCAGCCGAGTGCCGGCGCTGCAAGCGGCTGTGGCGGGTCAACAAGGAAGGCTTCTGCCGCGCATGCGTCGTGGCGATCACCGAGTACGACGCGGCCTGGTACTACGACCCCGTCCAGGCCGCACACCACCCGGTGTGGACCCAGCTCTCGTTCTGCCTGCCGGCATCCATCCGGCGGCCCGCGGCGCCCACCGGCACCTACCGCCTGCACTCCGACGGCCGCTACCAGACACCTGGCTGGGCACGCGCCCAGCGCCCGGCCGCCGTCCTGAACGAAGGGCGGATCTGCCCGCCGGCAGTACGCGGACAGATAGCCATGTTCCCCGCGCCCTACCGACTGCTGGAACACCACGCCGTCCTGCTCCGCGACCGGCTCCGGGGCGATCTGGAACGACTGAAACCGCTGATCAACGAAGTACAGAAAGAGCACCGCCTGGGCCGCACCTGGCGCGTCAGCGCCAAGGACGCCTTGGCCCTCGCTCTGGCGGCCCGCGACGCCGCAGGCCAGGACCTGGTCGACGCCGCCATCCTTGACGCCCTGCCTCACCGGCCCTCCGGAGTCACTACGGTCCTGAACAAGGCCGGGCTGCTGGCGCCTGATCTCGACCACGGGGTGGCCGTACTGCCGCACGCCCAGCGGGCCCGCTCCCAACCTCAGCCGCGAAGCTGCGAACAGTGCCTTTCGTGGGGCCGAAACCAGTTGTGCGACGCCTGTAGGCACTGGCGTCGCAAAAACGCTGATCAGCAGGGATGTTGCGGGCGGTGTGGCGCCGGGCCGCTTCCCCTGCAGAACGGTCGATGCCGCGACTGCACAAGCCTTCGCCTGCGGCTGGGACCCGACACCGACGCCAGCACCTGGCGACAGCTGCGGTTCGCCGGGCCGTCCCGCCCGGCGGGCATCAGCGCAAGTCGCCCCGAAGTCCACCGCGCAGATCGACTGGTACTCAGCCCGCCGGTCGCGCAACATGCAGGCCAGTTGACGATCTTCGAAGCGGAGCGGGACTGGCGCCCGCTGGTCAACGCACTCCTGCCATCCCCGCCGCCATCGGTGACGACCCTCCTGGAGGATTTCGCCCGGCACGCCACCGAGCACCGCTGGAGCCGGCAGTCCCACGAGTCCACAGCTCGGGTCCTGCGGATGGCCGCCATCTGGCTGGGCGCCGAGACCACCTTCCGCGAGGATGACCTGCGGGCGCTGACCCGCGCGTGCCGCAGCGGTGGTCGCATCGGCGGTCTGGTCGCCTTCCTGAACCAACGCGAACAGCTCCTGGCCTCGCCCCCGCGCCGCAACCGCAACGAGGCCTTCGTCCAGCGCAGCATCGCCGCCTTTCCACCCCGAATCGGCGACGAACTCGGAACCTGGGTAAGGGTCCTGCGCGGAACCACCCGTTCCCACCACCTCGCCACCAACTACGGCACCATACGCCGCTACCTCTCCTACCTGGCCACACCTCTGGCTGACTGGACCAGCGGCTACACCACCTTGCGCCAAGTGACCACAACCGACGTCACCACCGCTGTCACCGCGGTCAAAGGCCCGCGCGCCCACGAGCGAGCAGTGGCCCTGCGATCACTCTTTCGTGCCCTGAAGCACGCCAAGCTCGTCTTCGCCGATCCCACCCGCAGTCTGCATGTCACCCGCCAGGAACTGTTGCCCACCACTCTGGCCCCCGACCGACTGGCCGGGCTCCTGGAGACGAGCGCCAATCCCGCTACCCGCCTGGTCCTGGCCTTGGTTGCCCTTCACGCAACCAGTGGCACCGACTTGCCTGACCTCACCCTCTCCGACGTTCTGCTCACCCGCCGGCAGCTTCTGATCCGCCGCCCTCACGGCCGCCACATCGTTCACCTCGACGACACCACCGCCGCCCTGCTGCACACCTGGCTCCGCTACCGCCATCGGCGATGGCCACGCACCGCCAACCCCCACCTCCTCGTTACCCAGCAGACCGCCAGCACCACAGATCCCGTCTGCACGGACTACATCTACAGACGATTCACCCCCGCCGGTGTGACTCTGCGCGCTGTTCGCGCCGACAGAATTCTGGACGAGGCCCGCGAGACCGAAGACCCCGTTCATCTCGTTCGTGTCTTCGGAATCTCCGTCACCACTGCCATGAAGTACATCCACACAGCTCACCCCCACCGCGGCGGCCCTGTTCCTCACTGAGGCAGACATCCGCCCCGGGAAGCACCAGCACCCCCAAATAGCGTCGCTCCAGGACCCTGACCTGCCTTCACGATGGCGGCAGCTCAGTGTTGAGCCTCTCGGCAGGCACTCGCTCGATGCGGGTCCATCCCCTCCAGCCCCGCTCCTCCAGGATCTCCAACAACCGTGCGGCGTGCGGTGAGGACTCGACCATGGTTGAGTCCAGCAGGTCGACGAACTGATCGTCGATGCCGTCGTCGGCACCCACCTCGCCGGCCTCCACAGCGCGGACCATCAAGCGCTCCATGATGTCGGCGACCTCGACGATCCGCGGATCGTTGGCCGGCCAGTCGAGTGCCCCGCTGAGAAGGCTGTAGAGCTTCACCATGTCGGGGTCGTTCAACTCCTCGTGTTTCTTGGCGATCACGGAGTCGATCGAGTGCGGCACCTGGGCGGCGATCATGATCCAGGCGTCCCGCTCCATCTCGATGTACCGCTCCTCAACGCCGAGACCGCGCAGCCGGTCGAGGTAGTCCACGACGCTCTGCGGGAGCGCCAGGTGCTCTCCGGCGGCGAGCTTGGCGAGTCGGCTGCGAGTGTCCTGCAGCCGCCGGATTTCGGCACGCAGGGCCTTGTCGATCTCCTGGACGCCGGCGGCGAACTCCTCCGGGCCGGCGGCGAGCAGTTCCTGCACCCGGGCCAGCGGCACGCCGGCGTCTGCGAGCGTGCGGATCCGGATCAGTCGCCCGACCGCGACCGCGTCGTAGGACCGGTATCCGGACCGGTCGCGCTCGGGTTCCGGCAGCAACCCGATCCGGTGGTAATGGCGTACCGCCCGCACCGTCACCCCGGCGTACGACGCAAGCTGGCTGATGGTGAGCATGGGTCTCAGCCTGCCTCAGGCGATCTTCCGGCGATAGGCGGCCATCGCGAAGACGTACGCCACGACGAGGATGCCGACGCACCACGCCAGGGCGGTCTAGATGTCGTCACCGACCGGCTGCTGGGCGAACAGGTTGCGGATCGTGTTGACGATCGACGTCACCGGCTGATGTTCGGCGAACCAGCGCACCGGGCCGGGCATGGTCTTTGTGGGCACGAACGCCGAGCTGACGAACGGCAGGAAGATGAGGGGGTAGGCGAACGCGCCTGCTCCCTCGACCGACGACGCGGAGAGCCCGGGGATCACGGCGAGCCAGGTCAGCGCCAGGGTGAACAGGAGCAGGAGGCCGGCGACCGCGAGCCATGCCGACACTCCTGCCCCTGAGCGGAAGCCCATGAGCACAGCGACGCCCACGACGAGCACGAGCGCGATCAAGTTGGCGACCAAAGAGGTGACGACGTGGGCCCACAGCACACCCGACCGCGCGATCGGCATGGACTGGAATCGTTCGAAGATCCCGCTCTTCACATCGGTGAACAGCCGGTACGCGGTGTAGGAGATGCCTGAGGCGATGGTCATGAGCAGGATGCCGGGCAGCATGTAGTTCACGTACGGAACCGACCCGGTATCGATGGCGCCGCCGAACACGTAGACGAACATCAGCATCATGGCGACCGGCGTGATGGCGGTCGTGATGATGGTGTCCATGCTGCGTGTGACGTGACGCAGGGTCCGCCCCGTGAGCGCGGCAGTGTCGTTGAAGAAGTACGTGGTCATCCTCGTCCCCCAGTTGTCGTGCCAGTGACGTGGCTCTTGTCGCTGCCGCCGATGACTGCGAGAAAGATTTCCTCGAGAGTCGGCTGCTTCTCGACGTACTCGACCTTGGCGGGCGGGAAAAGCTGCTTGAGCTCGGCGAGGGTGCCGTTCACGATGATCCGACCCTGGTGGAGGATCGCGATCCGGTCGGCCAGCTGCTCGGCCTCTTCCAGGTACTGCGTGGTGAGCAGCACCGTCGTTCCGTGACCGGCGAGCTCCTTGACCGCGTCCCACACCTCGATGCGCGCCTCTGGGTCGAGTCCTGCCGTTGGCTCGTCCAGGAAAATCACCGGCGAATTCCCGATGAGGCTCATCGCGATGTCCAGCCGGCGGCGCATCCCACCCGAATACGTGGACACTCGCCGCGCGCCCGCCTCGCTCAGCGAGAAACGCCTCAGCAGGTCATCCGCAGTCGCGCCAGGGTCCTTGAGGTGGCGCAGCCTGGCGACCAGGGCGAGGTTCTCCCGACCGCTGAGGATCTCGTCGACGGCCGCGAACTGCCCGGTGAGACTAATGGACTCCCGCACGTTCGCCGCTTGCGTGGCGACGTCGAAGCCATTGACGCTCGCCGCCCCCGCGTCGGCTCTCAGGAGCGTGGCGAGGATCCTCACGGTCGTGGTCTTGCCCGCCCCGTTGGAACCGAGCAGGGCGAAGATACTGCCCGGCACCACGTCGAAGTCCACACCGCGCAGCACTTCGAGCTTCCCGTACGACTTCTTGAGACCTTGCACGCGAATCGCCGGACCGGCGATCGATTGGGCTGTCATGGTCATCTGCCTCCTTCGCGGAGCTGTTCCAGGCGACTGCGCGGAAGCTCCTCCCGGAAGGATGGAGGGTTGACCCAGCGTCAAGGTCAAGCCCGTTCCGACCACGGCACTCAGATCGCCTACCGGCCAGACACACTGCAGCGATGACGGGCCGCTCGCCCCGAGCTCGTTCGGCCGCGAACCCGCCATACTCATAGCTGTCGGTGCACCACTCACGCGTCGGTTCCTGCGACTCACCGGCCAGAAATCGACGAACCCGCCTGCTTCGCCGGGCGGCCACGTCGACCCCGGCGAGACGAGCCTCGCAGCTGCGGCCCGAGAGGTCGGGGAGGAGACCGGCGTTCACGTCACCGCCGACAGTCTGCGCCCGATCGGCGTCTGGGACGCGCCCGGCCGCGACCCGCGCGGCCGGTACGTCACCGTCGCGTACGCGGCCGTCGTCCCCGCCGGCACCCAGATCGTCGCCGGAGACGACGCCCGGCGCGCTCGCTGGTGGCCCCTGGACAACCTGCCGAGTCTGGCGTTCGACCACGCCGACATCGTCCGCGCGGCGACGGCCCGCACCCGCTGAGACACCACCACGGCACAGGAACGCCGCCCCGGCCTTCCCAGCCGGGGCGGCGTTCCTGTGCCACCCCCGATATCGAGCCCTGGAGGCTGTCCGTGACGTCCCCTGACCCTGACGTGTTCATCGACTCCTACGGCGCCCGCTGGCAGGACCCGCCCCCACCCCGCTGCCGCGCCGCCGTCCTCGGCATCAACCTGACGAACGAGCTGCTGAACCCGCCGGACGACCCGGCCCTGGCCGGCATCGTCGCCCAGCAGACCGGACAGGACGCTGACGTACGCGACTACGTCCTGGGCACCCCGGGCGCGGCCCGCATCATCACCGACGCCGTCCACGAACTGACCGCGCTGCGCGGTGCCTCGCATGGCCGTCCGATCCAGCTCCTGGTGAACTGCTGGTACGGGAGGCACAGGGCACCCGCGATCGCCGACGCCATCGGCCGCCGGATGCGGAAAGCCGGCGCCCAGGTGCAGGTCACCCACCACCACATCAACCGGCCACCAGTCCCCCGTAAGCACCCGCGCCCCGACTGCCCGTTCTGCCGGATCGTCCACAGCGGCGCGCCCGCCACGATCGTCCACGAGTGGAGCGACGCCCTCGCCATAGTGCCCCGTAGTGGCGGCTGCACCGACGGCCACCTCCTGGTCCTGCCACGCGGCCACGTCGCCGACTTCACCACCGATCCCGTCGTCTCCGCCACCGTGCAGCTGCGCGCCGCCGAACTCGCTGCGCAGATCGGAGGCCAGTGGAACTACCTCACCTCCTGCGGCCCGGCCGCCACGCAGACCGTGTTCCACCTGCACGGCCACCTCGTGCCCCGCACCGCCGGCGACGGCGTTGCCCTGCCCTGGACCCACCTCGCCCACGAACAGGAGCCCACCCGATGAAACGCCTCCTCTTCCGCCGCTGCGGACACGCTCCCGGCGCCTCTTCACCAGTAGACCAGGCCGTCGTCGACCAGTTCCGCGCGATGCTCACCGCCGTACACAACCCCGAGCCCTGGACGCCCGGCACCGGTAGCGCCCGGGACATCGCCGTGAGGATCGGCCCGTTCGTGTAACGCGCACAGACCCGGCCCGGCGACGACCACGGACCCGACATGATCGCCGTGACCCTGGTCCACCCCGGCACCCCGCACGCCGGCGCCTACCTCCACGGCCGCCAGCTCGGCTACACCGAACGCGGCTGGCTGCGCTGCAAGACGACCGAGATCCTCGGAGTCTGGCAGCCCGGCTACGCGATGCTCACCCACGCCGCCGCGGGCCTGCCCCTGCCTGACGACGTCGGCATGGAACCCGCGCACTACGCCCTCCACATCGAGGCCCGCCGCCGGCGTGACGACAGCCTCGACGGCTTCACCCTGCTGCGCCTCGGCCCGTACACCCAGACCCGGCAAGCCCAGCAGGACTACGACCGGCTCACCGCCGCACTGGACGGACGCGAAACCACCCTCGTGCCCGGCCACCGGGTCTCCGTGCGGTTCGGGCCGTTCGTCGTCAGCGATTACCAAAAGTTCGCCGACCCGTACGAGGCTGACGCCGTCGCGCTCCTGGACGCCGCCGTTGCGGGGATGAGCGCATGACCGCCCCGGCCCTGTACGAGATCGAGACCAGCGAGGGCGACGACGGCACCATGTACCCCGCCGAACAGGTCTGGACGCCCTGCGACGGCACGGCCGACCACGGATTCATCGCCCACCAGGGCCTGTTCGTTGCCGGGATCGACGGTGGCGCCGACGATGACCTTTACCCGGTCGGCTTCCTGGTCCTCGGACACCAGCGGTGGGCCGACATCATCGAGGCCGCCGCCGCGTACATGGCCCGGACCCACGGCTGGCGCAACCTGCATCTGTACCCGGGCGACGACCCCTCCGTCCTCATCCCCCGCATCCCACGCGCCATCCACACCCACGGTGTCTTCTTACGACACCCCCACCCTGACCACGCCTGCGCGTGCGAGTGGGACACCACCTGGCGCATGGTGTGGGCGCCGGCCACCGAGCCCGGCGCCGTGCCGATCACCGCCATGCGGCACCCGGCCGCCCCGGCGACTGCCGCCGGCATCCCCAACCCCGACGAAGGGGCGCCCGCGACCTGGGCTGCCTGACCGCACGATTGACACGCGAAGGCCCGCACTGCCCGCTTGTCGCGGGGGTGCGGGCCTTTTGCGTTTGCGGAGCCCAGGGCCCGCGTGGATGCTTCGGGCCGTCGAAACAACTGTTTCCAAGTCGTTCGACCGCCTCGAACGACAACGAAGCTGTGGCTCGCGGTGCGGACTGCAAGTCATCCGGCTCGCCAACCGCGAACGAGCGCCAGGCTCTTAACCTGGTTAAGGCTGGCTCCCTATCTCTGTGCGCTCAGGCTCCTTCGATCTGAGCGCGCAGAGCTTCGTCCTCCTCCAAGCGCCTGCGATCGACGAAGGTGTCTGAAGCGAGGTTCATCCACAGGTCCTCATGGATGCTGCCATCGGCGTACGTAAACGTTGCGGCTGGCCCCATGGCGACATCTTCGTAGAGATGATCGAAGTAACCGAGAAGGTAGCCGTCCAGGGCGAAGCCGCAGACGCTGCACAGAAAGTGGCGAGTGACGAGGATGACCTGCGGCTCTTCCTCCGTGAAGCTGGTGTCCAGATCACCGCCGGCCCACCCGCGGTTGGAGCACGCAGGACAAACGCGCATCGCTGCGGCCTGCCCGGCGACCATGCTGTGTACCTCTGCGCTGGCTATGGCCTTGCGCCGCTCCTCGGTATCGCTGGTGCCGAACCGTGTCGCGTAGGTTTTCTGAGCGCGGATCTTCAGCGCTTCGATCCGGATCCAGTCCACACGACGCTTCTCATCAAGGATCTTGTCGTGCAGAGGCTGGAACTCTCCCCAATACTCGGCAGCATCCTCTTCAAGCGCGGCGAGTACCGCATCGATGATCTTGATCCCGGTACTGAGCAGGTCCTCGAGCTGGGTGGTGTCATGGACTCCGATGTGAGCGACGCCGTTGCGCGCGTCGGCGATCACGCGGAACTGCTCCTTAGTCACTTGCAGCTTGTCCTTCTCCAAGATCTGACTGACTCGCGAGAAGGCGTCGACCGCGCCGATGGTTTTGGTTAGAGGCAGTTCCTTCTTTGTGAGATCGCCTCGGCCAGCAGCGTGCAGCAGACTCGGGAGATCGCGACCGTCGGCGACAAGTGATGGGTGGATGTCGCACAGGTGTGCCTTTAGAGCGTGCTCTATGGCGACGCCTGCGTGCAGGACGACTACGTCAGCCTGTTGGTCGGCAGCACCGAGGTCTCCGAGGGCCAGGTGCATGAGCCGCCTGCTGGAGGCGAGGAGGTCGCTTTTGTTCACGTCTTCTTCCATGGCGGTTGTGGGGGCGTAGCGGAACCCGGAGAAGCACCCGGCATGTCTCGGACTCGACGAGAAGGGTCCGGACTCCGTAAGAGGATCCGGACCCTCAACCATCCAACCCGCTTGCTGGTTGTACGGGCGTCAGCTATCTGCCATGAGTAGCAGTACGAGCTCCTCGCGGTGCTCAGCCGACATGTGGGCGCGGAGCTGGTCGTTGAACCACTTCGGGTCGTTCCAGGGGAGGGCCGACCTGCTGTCGCCCGTCTGCTCCCGCCCCCCCTTAACCGGGTTAAGACCTTCGGTGCCCGTTCCCTTGGCTGCCGTCGCGGCAGCCGTCTGCGATGGAATCGCAGATGCTGCGGATTCCGCAGGCGGGACACTCGCTTCCTTGGACCTCGGCTTCCGGGGCGTCTTAACCCGGTTAAGGGCTGCGGTGGCCTCGGTTCGTTGCTGGTCGGCGGGGAGCCGACCAATGCGGCGTCCGTCCTTGACGGTCAGCTCGCCGGACTCCACCTTCTCCTGCAGATCCTCGGTCAGCCCGAGCAGCGCCAGGCGCTGCGACACCCAGGCCCCCGATTTCCCGAGCCTCTTGGCCACCTTCTCCTGGCTGCCATGCTTGCTGAGGAGCTCCTGGATGGCCTTCGCCTGGTCCAGCGGCGGGACATCAACCCGGTGAACGTTGGCGATCAGCGCACTCTCCAGCATGTCTTCCGCACTGGCAGCGAGATCGTCATTGACGTCGATCCGCAGCTCTGCCAGCCCGGCGACGGACGCGGCCGCCAAGCGCCTGTTGCCGTCGATGACGACGTATTCTGCGGCCCCAATCTCCTCTTCCCGGCTGGGGTGGGCAGTCAAGAAAGCCGCTCGCCGGACGACTGCGACGGGCTGAAGCTGTCCCTTCTCCTTCAGGGAGGCTGCGGTCTCTTCGATCTCGGTCAGCTCATCGCGAGGGTTGAGGGGATTGTGTGCCAACACGGACAGCGGCACAGCCGCCGGCGGGCGCTTCCCCTCCCCGTTCATGATCTGCTGCCGAGTCCGGATACGGCGGGGCGCAGGTTTCGCGTCCGGGCTGTCCTCATCGATGCTGAAGCCACGGGTGACCCGCTGCGTAGGGGGCGTCATACAGCCAGCTCCTTTGCCAGATCGCGCATCACTTGCGCGTGCTCACTGTCGGGTGCGTACTCCAGCAGCGGGATCTCACCGTCCGCCGCTTCACGCCCCTCTTTGAGGTCGCCGATCACGGCGAGGACAGACGGGGAGCTGCTTTTCTCCCACTGGTCCTTGTTCTCCTTCACGAGCTTGCCGCGGCGGCTGTCGTAGGCGTTGATGATCAGCCCCAGGTAGTCGACCTGGATGCGCCCCTTTCGGCAGAGGTCGTCCATCTGGGACTTCAGGAGCCGGAACGCACGGTGCGACGCCTTGTTCGCCCAGACGGGCGTGATGACGCCGGAGCGGTCGGCGAGTTCACCGTCGCGACGCCGTACGTAGTACAAGGCGGTGTCCATGTTCAGCCCGAGGCTGGGCGGTCCGTCGACGATGATGACGTCGTAGTCCGCCTCCAGCGGCTCCAGCGCACGCTCCAGGGCGGCCTCGCTGAAGCTCACCTTGGATAGAGCCACGTCACGCAGGAATGCGTCGTCAGACGCCGGCAGCAGGTGAAGCCGCTCCCCGAACCGCTCGCCGTCCAAGGCCACCAGCAAGTCATGGATGTCGCCCTTGGCGCTGCCATCCATGTGCATCATGAGGGTTTCGACGTCGTCCTCGTACATGAGGTCCTCGAAGCCCAGCTCCGCCGTCAAATGCCCCTGCGGGTCGTAGTCGACCAGCAGAACACGATGGCCGGCCTCCGCGAGAGCCTGCGCGATCCCGGAGGACAGGAACGTCTTCCCCACGCCGCCCTTCTGGTTCGCCACTATCACCCGCACCACCGGCTGAGCCACCAACGGAGCCGTGGGGGAGGGGTGGTTGTCGAGCCAAAGAGTGAGGGCCTGTGCCAGCCCCTGGACGTAGGTGACACCGCGCTCCGAGCAGGCCGCCTTGAACTTGTCCGGCCCGCCGACCGGGAGGAACGTGCCCCAAGTCTTCGCCCCGTCGGTCTTGACCTCGGGCAAGCCATCCGCCGAGTACCAGGCGTTGATCGCGTGCTCGGTCGCGTCTTGGATGTCCATGCCGTGCTCGAAGGCCCGGATCTTCAGATGCCTGCGTAGCTGGGGAGTGAGGGCTGTAATTAGCTTCTCTCGCTCTCCCCGAGGGTTGGGGATGCTCATGCGGCCGAACATTACTAGGCATGCTGCCGTTTGCTCCGCAACCTGGGTACACCTCATGCAGCTCGCGTCGGGTGAACGGACGGATCTCCTGAAGGGATGTCCCAGTTTTTCCATCGTGGGTGGGGTACGGACCTCTTCCGTGGCGTGATGGTCGGCGACGGCCACCAAGGTGGCCGCCACGATCCAGGACAGCAGGCTGGCGCGCGAAGCCGCCCACGGCCTGCGTCAGCCGCTTGCCTCCGCGCCCACCGACCAGATCAGTTTCACGCGTAAAAGTGGCCAGGATAACTCGGTCAGGGGCCCGTGAAGATGTCGTGCCCGCCCACGCGGCGCCAGACGATGTGCTGCACTCCCGGAACTATCTCCGGGCCGTACTGCCATGTTGCCCGGCCGTTCCCGTCCCAGGTGAGCTCAAAGACACCGTGAGCGCGGCGCACACCCTTCACGCGGAGGCCGGCGCGGAAGCGGCCTCCAGTGCGCAGATCCTCGACGAAGGCCGTCACGGTCTGGCGGAACCGGCGGCGTTGTTCTGGGGTGAGGCGGTCCAGGTCGGTGGCGAAGCGGGACGTGGTCTCGTAGGTCGGCACGTCGGTCCTCCAGGCAGCAAGAAGCCCCCGGCGATGCCGGGGGCGGCGGGTCCTACTCGGGTTGAAGGGAGTCAGTGACGTGGTGCGGGCTGGTGCGTCTTTGGCCGATGGGTGGGGGAGCGGTACGTAGATACGCGTTGTGGCAATAGCGATGTCTGCTGGCGGTTCCCGGGACGGATGAGGCGTGTGTGATCGGGAGCCGCGCAGGATTTGCATGGCCTCGGGGGCGTCCGCAGGACGGGCGCAATGTTGTCGCCGGCGCCCGCCCGGTGGGATCCGGCGCGAAGTTCCGGTGAACCCTCCCGCCCCACGGGAACGCTCTTTTCCGCAGGTCAGAGCCGGTGTTCGCTGCCCGGATGATCAGTGTTGCGAAGGTGCAGAGGCGGAATGCCTGGCGGTACTACGTGCGCGGAGTCGCGTTCGGGGACGGACGTCGTCCGGTCGGCCAGTCGTTGAAGGACGCGCAGGCGATGGCCGGCCTTCCGCCTGGGAGGTGGTTGGGGCGCGGCCTGGCCGCGCTCGGGCTCACCGCCGGGCAGACGGTGACGGAGCGGCAGATGGAGCTGCTGTTCGGGGAAGGCCGGCACCCGGACGCCGACCGTATGGAGGGCGAGCTCCTGGAGGACGGCGCCGACCCGGAGACGGCGCGGCTGGCCACGGTCCTCGGTCAGCCGATCGAGGAGATCGAGCAGCGCAAGCAGAAGCCGCTGCTCGCGTTGGACTTCGTGTTCCGGCCGCAGGCGTCACTGGTCGTGCTGTGGGCGCTGGGGGATGCCAGGACGCGCTGGGTCATCGAGCGGGCGCACAGGCGGGCCGTCGGCAAGACGCTGCGCTGGCTGGAGGATGAGGTCGCGGAGACCCGGTGGGCGTCCGGCCGTCAGCGCGCGAAGGCCCCGGCCCTGGTCGTCGCGGCGTTCCGGCACTACGACAACAGGAACGGATTTCCCCTCCTGCACGAGCACTGCCTGATCCTGAACCGGGTGCAGCGCCCGGACGGCTCCTGGTACGCGCTGGACACGGTCCGGCTCTACAAGAACATCGTGGCGGCCGACACGCTGTACACCTTGGAGATGACGACCGAGGTGTGCGAGGAGCTCGGGCTGGCGACCGTGCCCCGGGAGGTGACGCCGGGCCTGCGCCCGGTGATGGAGATAGCCGGCGTCGACCAGGAGCTCATCGACTGGTCGGCCACCCGCCGCCGCCGGATCGAGGACGTCCTTGAGGGCATCACCGACGACTACGTGAAGAAGCACGGCCGGCTGCCCAGCGAGCGAGCCCGCCACGGCCTGGCGTGGTGGGCGTCGCAGGAGACCCGCCCGGACAAGAAGACCCCGCGCCCGCTGGATCAGCTGCTCGCGTGGTGGCGTGTCTCCGCGCTCCTGAAGTTCGGGCAGCGGATGGTCGACGGGCTCCTTCAACGGTGCCGGTCGGCCGGGGCGGCGATCCGAGCCCGGGTGGGGCCCTGGGTGGACACCGCGCTCGCCACGGTCGATGTCGCCGCGATCGTCTTCACCGTGCGTGGAGTCTTCTCCCGCCGCCACGTCCTGGCCGAAGCGCGCCGGCACCTGCTGGAGACCCTGCGCGGCCGCGCCTACGTGCCCGGCATCGACAGCCACATCGCCGACCGGGCCCTGGAGCGCTACAGCCGTCAGCTCACCGTGCCCCAGAAAGGCCGACGAGCCCCGGCCCCGGATCAGCTCTCCTACACAGCCGAGTTCACCACGCCCAGCCGCTGGTGGGTCGCGGGCACCGATGGGAAGCCCCGGGAGTCGACCCGCTACGAGCGGGCCCGGGTCGCCAGCCTCGCCCTGCAGAACGCGATCCGCGCCGCCCTCACCGCACCGCCCGCACGGGACGAAGCCCCGGCCGCGACCGCGTCAGCCGCACCCCCGCCCACCGGCGACCACGACCAGGCCGCGCCGCACGGCGTCGACCATCCCGGCCGGGTGGCCGCTCAGACCGCGGCGCAGCGGGCCGCAGCAATCCACGCCCACCAGCAGGCCGCGATGCCGCAGGAGTACCTGGAGGGCCGCACAACGGACCCCGCGACGTGGTTGACCTCGCCGCAGAACCTCGCCCGCATCGCCGCCCTCACCCGCGCAGCCGAGGCCCGCGGCCGCACGGTCGAAGAGCAGGCGGACCAGACCAAGCACGCGCACCAGGCGAAGCAGACTCCGGCCGCCGACGCGCAGCAGCAGCACCATACGGCGCAGCCCGACCAGAGCAGGGGAGCCGGCCCCGACCGGTGAAGGGATGCCAACCGGCCAGCAGGTGGCCGATCTGCGCCTTCAACCGCGAGGCCCGGCGATCCTCAGTTGGACCCACAGAGCAGCGCGGCCGACTGCGGCGCGAACGAGCTGTTGCTGAGCGACCTCAAGGCCATGGTGCAGAACTGACCGCAGCCACGCCCGGACGCCCACGGAGCAGCCCGTCCGTGGGGCGTCCGCGCGTACGCCTCCCGCACGCCGGACTGGCAGCGTCCCTTCTCGCGGGGGACAGGGCGAAGTCGGCGGCGCACCTGCCGGGACGCGGTCGACGCGCACGTCCTGGAGGTGACAGCCAGGAGCGAGGGTGCAAGACCGCACCCGACTATGGAGGCCCGCATGGTTGCCCCGACCCCGCCGCATCTTTCGCCGGAGCAGCGCGAGCGCCTGAAGCGGCTCGCCGACGCGGCCCGGCTGCGCACGGCGCTGTACCCGTCGCCGAAGCCGTCACCCGCCCGGCGCCGCTCCCGCTCACGGCAGTACCCCGCTGGCCGGCCCAACCCGTGGCGCACCGCACGGGGCCGCCGCCGGGGATGAGTGGACACGGTGGACTCCACCGCACCCGATGGCCGGACGGGGTGGACTTCACTCGATCGACGGCACCGGGTGGGAGTGGGTGGCGGCGCGGCGGGGGAGTGGGGCGCCACCCGTTCCACGGTTCACGGCGAGTCGTGCCCCCCTTGTCCACTTCCGCTACCTCCGGCATCACCGCCGAAAACGGGCAGCACCCGGGGGAGGTCAGATCTCTGTCCCCGGGCGCTGCCCAGGCCGGTCCGGCTCAGGCCGCGGCCGCCGGCCGCCCGGCGTAGGCACCGCGGACGTCGTCGAGGAACTGGTGGACCTGATCGACCTCCTGCATGATTTCGATCAGGAACCCGGCCGCGATTCACGCGGTGTGCGCCCCGCCACCAGTGAGGCACCACCGCTTGAGGTACCGGCTCGCCACCGTCACCAGCTTCTCGGTGACGTACGCGGACTCGCAGTCGGCGTGCTCGTCGGGCACGGCGGTGAGGTAGTCGGCCAGCAGCAGCGCACCGAACTCACCGATCAGCCGTGCCAGCTCCGGGCCGTCCGCGTGGAACTCCGCCAGCGCGGCCTTCTCCTCCTCGCTGCCCTGCTCCCGCCAGACCAGCTCCACGTAGTCGGCGGCCCGCAGGATCTGCTCCGGGGCGAGCTGAGGCATCTTGGGCGACGTCGTATCCATGACGGCTCCTTGCTGTTCGCTGGCCGGATGCCTGCTGCGCCCGGCCGGTCGCCCTACGGTGCGCGCCCGGCCCTGTGGACAGAGTCCGCGCTCCGGGACGCGGTGTAGGCGTGACTCCGGTCACGGACAAACTCGGACTGCAAGGTGCGGTCAAGGAGGAATCGGGCGCTTGTTGTCGGTGGCCGTCAGACCGCGGTCAAGGGGTGGCTTCACACGGTGGCTCCGGCCCGTGCGCAGATCCGCGCGGGCCGGACGACTGCCGACCCGGCCTTGTGCGGCCGGAGAAACCCGAGGACACGATGACCACCGCACCCGACCCGCACACTCCGCCGGCCCTGGCGGACACCGCTGCGACGGCAAGCCCCGCTCCGAGCCCTGCGACAAGCCCCGCTCCCAGCCCTGCAGCCTCCAGCCGTCGACTGACGGTTGTTGCTGATCAGACCCCCGATTCGCCTGCTCCGGCCGGTTGCAACTCCGCTTCTACAGGTACTGATGTACCTGGAGAAGCGTCCCGGGCCCGGAAGGCGGCGGCGGCGAAGGCCGGCGCGGACCTCCGCGGTGAGGTCCTGCTCACCCTCACTCAACTGCGTCTGGCCACACCCCGCCAGCTCAAGGCGCTGCTGCTGCCCCATCAGCAGGACACCGACCATGTCCGCCGCGCGCTGCGCAATCTGCTCGCCGAATCCCCGGCCCTGGTCGGCCGGACCCACCGTGCCCAGCAGAGCTACTGGTACTGCACCCCGGCGGGTCTCGCCGAAGCCGCCGCCTCCGGTGAGCTCGCATCGCCGGTCGGCCGGACGACGGGGAAGCGCATCGCGGCCAGCAAGACGGGCCTTCGGGAGCACGGCCTCGCCCTGGTCGACACCGTCATCGCCTTCCACCAGGCGGAGATGGCTGACCATGCCGACTGGCGGGTGGAAGTTCCCCACCCCACCCCGGCCGGGAACCTTCTGCCCGACGCCGTGGTGCTCCTGGCCGACGGCTCCAGCGCGTTCGTGGAGATCGACCGCACCATGTCCTACGCCGGCCTGCTCGCCAAGCTGGAGCGCTACGACGCCTACCGCGTCGCCCCCGCGTCCGGGCGCGGCAACGCCGCCCGCGCCCCGCGCAGCCACTGGCAGGAGACCTACGCCGGGCCATCGCTGGAGCGGCCCTTCCCACCGCTGCTGTTCGTCTTCGCCCCCGCCCCACGCCGCGCGACCCCAGACACGAGGGAGGCCACCTTCCACGACCGCGCCCGGCCGAACTGGCGGATCACCGTGGCGACAACGACCCTGCACCAGCTCACCCACGACGGGGCCGGCCGGCCCGTGTGGCGGGTCGTCGGCCACGGTGAGGACCGGCGGGCGCTGACCGCATTGCCCAAGCCGCGGTGAGCACAGCGGGCCCGGCCGCCACCCAGGCCGGGCCCGCCGGCCCTGCCCGGCGTGGTGGCTGGAAAGCCGGCCCGCGTCCGGTCCGCCCTTCCGGACGGCGCGGGACGCGGGCGGGCGCAAGGACCTCGGAGGCTTACGCCGGTACGGGTGCCGGCTCCGGGCGCAGCGCCGCAAGGGGAGAGCGCCGGCCCTTCTCCACCGCGCGCAGCTGCTCCCAGTCGACCTCCGGGTGGGCGGGGACGACCGCGTCGACGGAGGCGGTGGTGTAGAGCGCGACGTCGACGGCTCCGGCCCGGCTGGTGCCGAAGCGGACCTCGATGGACTGCGGGGAGCGGACCCAGCCGAGCCGGACCATGTGGTCGAAGTCGGCACGGCGGACCCGAAGGCGGGCGGCGGCCTGCTCGGGTCCGAGCGGGGTATCGGCGGCGACCAGGTCCGCCAGGTCCTCGCGCTGGCAGACCTGGTCGACCTGGCCGGGGTGATGCAGCGTCCCGTCCGGGTTCGCGCTCAGGTCGACCAGGAGGCCGCGGTCGACGAACCGGCGCGCCACGAACGCCGTCACGTTCGCCTTCTCGCCGTGAACAGTCCGGTTCGGGGTACCGAGCGCGTCGGCGATCCGGTCGGCCGCCGCGCTGCCGGAGATCGGCGGGAAGGACATCGCGGCCCGGATGACGTCGGCGTCCAGAGCTTCCACGGCGGCCCGGGACCACTGGCAGGACGACGCGTTCGGGGCCGGGATCAGACCGGTGTGCCGGGCCCACCGGAAGGCGGCTGCGGGCACCTTCAGGCGCTTGGCGGCCTGTCCCGCGTCGTACTCGGTTCGTCGCATGAGATCACCTCTCGCTCGTTCGCCGGAAGTGGAAGACAGAACATGACAGAATGCATGAAAAGCTGTCAATACTCGTTAAAAATAGGCAAGTTGGAAGTGCACCGTCAGGACTGCGCCCGCGTACGCGAAGGGAAATCACCCGTCCGGCTGACAGGGTGATGGGCCGCCGGTCCGCCGTAGTGGCCGGGCGTGCAGGGCGCGGGACGGTCGTCCACGCAACTACGCGCAACCGGCACGCCACGGGTCCGCCGGCCACCCGTCCGGCCCACCGATCTGTCGCGCGCGCTCTACGATGACCGGGTGACTGATCGCCGCGCTCTCGGTGCCGGCCCGCAGGCCGCGCACACCATCCGTGCCGCCCAGGCCGACCTCCTCACTGACCTGCCCGGGGTCCGGCTGCCGGATCTGGACGAGCTGCGCGGGCGGGGCATGTTCGCCCCGCCCCGCACCGGTGCGTCCGCGGCCCGGCGGCCGTTGGGAGACGGCGGCAGCGCCACCTCGCAGCCGTAGGGCCGGGGCCTATTCCAGTTCGTCCAGCAGCCGGGCCCGCTCAGCTTCCTCGCGGACCAGGACCGCCTCGTACACGCCCCTGTCCAGGCGGTCCTCGATGGCCGTGCGCACAAGGGCGGCGAGCCGGTTGGGCGGGAGCGCCTCCAGCTGGGTGGTCCCGTGCGCGGTGAAGGAGCGCCGGTCGGTCGGCTTGGCCGGGGCGGAGGGCAGACGGTAGCGGGCGACCTGGTCCTCGGTGACCGCGACGCGCACCAGCTCGGTGCGGCCGCCGTGCACGGAGGCGAACGCCGCGACGTCCTCGGCCAGGGCGCGCGGCACATGGACGCCGGACGGGTCGAGGTCCCCCAGGTGCAGGGTCACCAGCGGTCTCCCGTACGAGGCAGCCCGCAGTGCCGCCTCGTGCTTGCCGGACAGCGAGTCGAAGCCGCCGCCGGAGCGGACGGTGAGCCCGTAGGGCTCGGCGATCCGCGCCAGCTGCGCGGTGGTGCCGGCGCTCTCGCTCCACAGCTCCAGCACCTGCTCCTGGCCCTCCTGCCGGTCGCGGCGGTAGCCCTCGGCTGCCCGGCGCATCATGGTGCGGAAGTCCTCCGGGCCGGCGAACGCCGGCGGCGGCGCAAGACAGGTACCCGAGTCGTCGCGGAGGGCGTCCCACGCGATCCGTCCGGAGCGCCGGCCCATCCCGACGGCCTCGCCCAGCCGCCGGTAGGCCCGCTCCGTCTTGTCCAGCACCCCGTCCGACACCGCGGCGTAGAAGCACTGCCGCAGCGAGATCGGAAGCAGTTTCGTGTAGCGGTCGAGGATCACGTCGACCGCGGCCAGCAGACCCAGCGTGGCAGGCCGCGGCCGCCACAGCGGCTGATATCCGCGAGGACGCTTGTCCGGCATGACATCCCACCCAGAGAGAGGGAAGGACGCCAAGACGTCCCTTCCCCGTCGGGGCCCGTCGCAAAGGCGAGGACCGTCCCACCGGTTCCTCCCGGCGCTGCGCCAGACCGCACAGCGCGCCGGATGGGGCCTGGAGGGCGCCGCCACCATGGCGTCGACGCAGGGCATCCAGATGGCCGGGCAGGCACTCGCCGCGCTGATGCAGTGGTTGCCTCAGCGCCACCACAGGCCCCGGCGCGCGGCACTGCCGTCACGCGGTAGCCACCCCCGGCCCTGCGTCCAAATCGCCCTTTCCCGCACCGCAGTCAGGCTGTGCGCGTGCGGTCGAGCAGCATCACGGCATACAGCGGGGAGTCCGGGAACGGCCGGCGCTCGCCGATCTTCCTGTATCCCCAGCCCTCGTACAGGGCCTGGAGCCGGGGCCGCTTGGTGTCCACCGTGAGCACGGCCAGGGCCTCGGTCCGGTCGGCGAGCAGCTCGCCGTGAAGCCGCTCCCCAAGGCCCCGCCGGCGCCACTTCGGCTTCAGCATCAGTTCCGAGACGGAGAACGTCGAGGGGTCCGCCGGCTTTTCGCTCAGGTACTCGCGCCACCATTCGCGCCCCGGCTCGCCCGGGGCCCCGTAGGTGAACCCGATCGGCTCGCCGTCGGCGTAGGCGACCACGCACGCGAATCCCGCGCGCCCGCCCCAGTGGTCCACGAACCAGGGGAAGCGCTTGACGAACTCCTCGTGCCGCCGCTCGAAGTAGGCGCTGGCGTGGACGTCGAGCAGGGTCTGCCGGATGCCGGGCAGGTCGTCGTGTGCGTAGCGGCGCAGGTCGATGACGGGTGCCGTGGTCACGCGGAGCTCCATTCGGATCGGTAACGGTCGGCCCACTCGCGCGCCACGGTGGCGGAGGGCGCGAGCGTGAGGAGATCACGGTAGAAGTCGCCGAGCAGGACGCGCAGCCGGCCCGGCAGCGGGCTGCCGGACATCAGGGCGAAGGCGTCCTGGGAGGTGGTGCAGGCGTGTTCGGCGTCGCCCTGGCGGAGCTGGGCGATGGCGAGGTCCAGGGTGGTCATGGCGCGGTTGCGCCGGTAGGCGGCCGGCAGCGCGGCCAGGGCGCGGTGCGAGGCCGCCTCCGCCTCCGCAGGCTGGCCCAGCCGGATGCGGACGATACCGGTCAGGGCGTGCAGTTCCGCGGGCCCGTAGAACGCGACCCACGACGGCCGGGGCCGCATCTCGGCCCGCGCCAGGGCCTCTTCGGCGTACCCGATCGAACGGAGCGCGGCCTGCTGATCACCCCGGTAGGCGTGCCCCACCGCGGCCCGGGCGTGCGCGAGGGAAGCGAACAGCGGATCACGGCGCGTGATCGCGCAGGACTGGGCCGCCTGCGCCGCCGCCACACCCTCGGCGTAGTGCCCGAGCTGGTGCGCCAGGAGCGCGGTCGAATTCCACACCCGCATCTGTGCCACGGGATCCTGCGACAGCCCGGCCAGCCTCAGCGCCTCGTTCACATGGCTGCGGGCGCGGTCGAGCTGGCGGGCGTCGATGCACGACCAGGCGGCCGTCGTTGTGTAGTCGGCGGCGGCAGCGAACAGCCGCTGGCGGATCGTCTGCGAGGCGGAGTGGTCCTGCAGGCCCACCGCCTCGGCCGCACCGGCGAGGGCGGCGCGCTCGAGGGCGGCGTGTCCGCCGCGTCTCTGGTCGAGCACGGTGAGCTGGTCCAGGCCGTCGCGCAGGCGGAGCACATCGGAGGTGCCCACGGCGGTGGGCCGGGTGCCGGCGGCCGGCAGGGCAGCGGCTGCGACGGTGGACGTGGCGGCTGTACAGAAGCGGCGGCGGAGCATGGCTGAGAGGTCCTCGTGGGGCGGCGTGGGCATGCCGGGGGGATAGAAGCCGAGGCAGGCGGGTGTGCACCCGAATACTGCCGTGAGGGCGTCCCGCTGGCGCCGGTGCGGCCAGCGGGTTTTTCCGGTTACCCAGTTGCGGACCGTGCGATCGCCGACGGTCCCCGCGTGACCGGCCGCCGTCAGCTCGCTGTTCACCCTGTCGGCCAGTACGGCCTGCTTGAAGGCGTGTTCGGTCATGTGGGCCTGCAACCGGAAATTTCCCTCCACACACTCACCGTAGCCGCGTGATCATGGAGCGTAGAGAGGTTGCGGGGAAAATCAACCCGCAGAAATTTCCGGTCACCGCGAGTAGCAAGCAGCGTACTTTTCCTACCGGTTGACCACGCTCCGGCGTTGGACTGGACACGCGCCCCGAAGGCCGAAGGCGCCGGTGGCCGTCCCGCCTCCCCCGAGGGATGGCCACCCCGGACTCACCGACCGCGAGCGCGAGGCACCCACCATGACGACGCGCAGCACGACGCCCGAGCCCTTTGCCGGTGGCTACGTGGACGCCCCGGCGATCCACCGCGAGCGGCTGAGCCCGCAGCAGATCGCCGGCCGCTCGTGCTGCTGGTGCAGCGGAACCCCCAATCCCAGGTTCCCGGTGCGGATACTCCGCGACGATGTCCTGCTCGCCTGCACCCCGTGCGCCTCGCTCTACGGGGTCCCGGCCGTGGAGCCGGACCGGTGAGCCGCCCCGGCACCGACGACTTCCCGGCCGGACTGGAGAAGTGGACCGCCCACGACTGGGAGGACTACCGGGCCCGGATCGCCGACGGCGAGGGCAGCGCGAGGGCGATCGACGCCATACAGCGCCACCGCCGCCGCCAAGCGCAGAACGAGATGTCGCAGGAGAAGGGGAGCACGCGGTGAGCGGCTCAACGGCATCCCGCACAGCGGAGGTGGGCGACCTCGTCCGCGCCACCGGCCGGGGCTGCCAGGCCGTGCTCACCGACGTGCGCGACGGCATCCCCTACCTGCGCCACCGCTACGGCGCCGCCACCTTCGCCGAGCCGTGGCCCACCACCTGGACGGCCGTCGAGCTGATCTCCAAGCGCGGCACCTGGGAGGGCCCGTGACCCGCCGTCGCCGCAGACGTCGCCGCGGCGGAGCGCCGTGGTGGGCCTGGTGGCAGACCTGGTACCTCGGCGCCGCGCTCCTGGCCCTGGCGTTCATCGTGCGCCGCCCGCTGTGAAGCTCTGGCGGGGCCGGGGCGGAACGTCACAGACTCCCGGCCCGCCGGTTGGCAACACCGGCCGCAGCCGTCCGGCCCGGCCGGCCCACCGAAGCACAGGAGGACTCCATGCCCCAATCCACCCAGCCCGCGTCCGGCGCGGCCCCGGCCCCGTCCGGCGGCCTGGTGCGTTCCCGGAAGCTGATCACCGCCGCCCGGTCGCGCGGCACCACCCCCTCGGACGGCGGCGGCACCGGCAAGAGCGACGGCAACGACTGACGGGACGGACCCCACGCGATGACAACGACGTCGATCGCGGCATGCCTGGGCGGCGACTTCGCCGCCCAGGCACTGCACCGCGACTACCGACACTTCCCCGCCGCCGTGGACGTGAGCGGGCTGATGACCTGGGACGACCTCAACAAGCTGCTGGCCACGCACCGGATGGAACCGCCCCGGATGCGGCTGCACCGCGACGGGACCCAACTGCCGCCCGGCGACTACACCGAGCCGGTCACCACCCGCCGGCACACGATCTGGCGGCGCCTGCAGCCCGCCGAGCTGCACGCCCGCCTCGCCGACGGCGCCTCCCTCGTCCTGGACTCCGCCGACGAGATGCACCGCCCGCTCGCCCACCTCGCCGAGGACATCGAGCGGACCCTGCGCACCCGTGTCCAGATCAACCTGTACGCCTCCTGGACGGCTAAGGAGGGCTTCGGCGTCCACTGGGACGACCACGACACGATCGTCGTCCAGCTCGACGGCAGCAAGCACTGGCACCTGTACGGCACCACCCGCCCCCACCCGCTGCACCACGACATCGAGTCACCCGCCCAACCACCCGCCGAGCCGGTCGCCGACCTGGTCCTGCACGCCGGCGACGTCCTGTACGTGCCGCGCGGCCTCTGGCACGCGGTCGCCGCCGACCAGGGCGCCCGCTCCCTGCACGTCACCTGCGGCCTGCAGACCCACACCCCCGTCAACCTCCTGGCCTGGGTGGGCGAACAGCTCCTCACCCACCAGGAATGGCGCCGCGACCTGCCCCTGCTCGCCGCCCCCGAAAAGCAGGCGCAGGCGCTGCACGGACTGCGCAAGCTGCTGGCCGAACAGCTCGACGACCCGAAGCTGATCACCCGCTACACCCGGGCCATGGACGGGCGCGCACCGGGCCGGATGGTGCCCAGCCTGCCGTATGCCGACGCCGTCCCGGCCGACGGGGACCTGCGGGTGCGGCTGACGACCGCCCGGGCGGTGCTGGAGATCGGTGACGACGCGGTGTTCCTGGACGCCGCCGGCAGCACCTACGAGTTCGCCCCGGCCGCCGAGGCGGTCCTGCGTCCGCTGGTCGACGGACAATCCGTGGCCCTGGCCACGCTCGCCGCGGCCGCCGGCCTCGACGTCGCCTCCGTCGCCGATCTGGTCCAGGAGCTCGTCGCCGGACAGGCCGCCGTGGTGGGGAGCATGCCGTGACCGCCGAGCTGGCCCTGGGCACCTACCGGTGCCGCGATATCCCCGAGGCGGCCGCCCGCGCGACCGCCTCCGGCGCCCGGTGGATCGACACCGCCCCCAACTACGCCGACGGACACGCCCAGAGACAGCTTGCGCAAGTTCTGATCACCCAGCCGGCCGTGCACGTCTCCACCAAGGTCGGCTTCTTCACCCCGGCGACCGGCACCGCCGCGGTGGACGCCGGGTTCCTCACCCCCGGCGAGGCCACGGCCGGGCACAGCCTGGCCCCCGAGTACGTGCGCTGGCAGCTCCACCGCAACCTGGCCGAACTCGCCCGCGACCGGCTCGACCTGGTGCTGCTGCACAACCCCGAGCGGACGCACCACGGCGACCGGGCCGGGCTGTACCGGACGGTCCGCCGCGCGTTCGCCGTGCTGGAACAGGAGGTGGCAGCCGGACGCGTCGCCGGGTACGGGGTGGCCACCTGGGACGGCTTCCAGCAAGGGGCGTTCTCCGTGCCGACGCTGCGGGCCCTGGCTGCCGAGGCCGCGGGCGGTGACCACCATCACCTGGCCGCGATCCAGCTGCCGGTCAGCCTGGTGATGATGGACCCGATCCAGCAGGCCCTCAACGGAGACGGGCCCATCAGCGCGGCCGCCCGCGCGGGCCTGCGGGTGATGGCCTCCGCCCCGCTGCACGGCGGCGGACTGCCCGCGATGGTCGACCCAGAACTCGCCGACCTGATCCGGCCCGGCCTCACCCCCGCCCAGGCGTCACTCCTGACCACGGCGTCATGCCCAGGAGTGACGCAGGTTCTCCTCTCCGCCTCCACTGCGCCACACTGGCGCCAGGCGGCCGACGCGCTCGCCCAATCCCCGCTGGATACCGCCCATCTGCGAAAGATCACCGGTGTACTCACCTCCCTCTGACCCCGCCGTCGAACAGCAGATGCGCACCCACCAGCACCGCGCTGCCAAGGCCCTGGCTGCCGACGTCGAACCGGGAGCAGAGTTCTGGGGCTGGGCCGGGCGCACCCTCGGCGCCCCGGTCCGCACTGCCGCCGGCGAGGCGGCATGGCTACGCCTGATCTCCGCCCCCGAAGACAAGGCGTCCGGCAAGCTCTGGGACGGCGCGGCCACCGCCCAGCAGGCACTGGGAGACCTCGACGGATACCGGCCGGCACTCCTCGCCATCCACGACGAAGCCGACAACGGGACCGCCTACCGGGCAGAGCTGTCGGTCCGCGTGCGCGAACCGCTCCTGTCCGACGACCCGGTCCTACAGCACGAACCCGACATCCCCCTCGGCTGGTGGGCGGACCTGATGCACGCCTTGCAGACGCTGGCAGCGGCCACCACCGACCGCATCGCCGTCCGCACCCCCTACATGGACCGCGCCATCCCCGCCTTCATCGGCATCCCCGCCCCCGCCGCACCCCATTGGGCGCCCGCCCACGGGGACCTGCACTGGGCCAACCTCACCACCCCGCTCCAGCTGCTCGACTGGGAATCATGGGGGCTGGCCCCGGCGGGCTTCGACGGCGCCACGCTCTACGCCTACTCCCTGCTCCAGCCCCTCACGACCGCCCGCATCCGGGCGGCCTTCCCCGTCCTGGGCACCCCGGCCGGCCTCGCCGCCGAGGCCACCGTGTGCGCCATGCTCCTGCAGACCGTCGACCGCGGAGACAACCTCCCCCTCGCCGAAGAACTTCAGAAGTGGGCCGCCGACCTAGGCTCCCGCGCCAGCCAGTGACCTGCCCGGGGCCGCACGTCTACTTGTACGGTGAAGCCCACTGACTGCTGAAGCCGGGTTGAGTGGGTGCTGCTCACCTACGACCAGGTCCATCGGCACGCCCTGCCCGCGACCGCAGGCAAGCGCGACGACCCGCGATGGTCGGCCTTCGCCCGCCGCTACGGCTTCGACATCGACAAACCCGTGCAGTGGGCAGTCGAAGCCCTCGAACCCGGCGAACTTCAGCGCCTGGTCCTCGCTGCCGTTGCCCCCTACGGCGACCGCGATGTCCTCGCCCGGCAGGTCGCCTTCGAGGATGAGCAATGCCGCGCCTTGGCTGTCTTCCTGGACAGCTGGGAGGCGGCGGGCGCGGGAGGATCGTCATAGCGCCGGACGGGCGCAGCGACGCGAGCGGAGAGCGTCGGTCCTCCTCTTTCGCGCGCAGCTGCTCCCAGTCGGCCCTCTTCCCGTTCGGACCACTCGATACCCCAGGTCAGGTCGTAGAGCTGATGTGTGCAAAGGACGGTCGCGGGCCACCCCGCTGAAGTCCACCGGATATAGGAGACCCGGTTCCCCGGTGTCGGAGGCGTTCAGCGTTGTGGCTGCTTCGTGTAGTTGTAGACGGTTGCCCGGGAGACGCCGAGTTGGTGGGCGATAAGTTGTGCGGAGCTCCGGGTCTCGAAGAAGCCCTCGCTGTGCAGCCGACGTACCAGCTCGCGCTTCTGGTCGCGGTTGAGGCTGCGCGGTGTGCTGGAGCGCTGCGCCGCAAAGGAGTCGATGGTTGAGCGAAGTTCGCGTCCGGTGCGGTCGCGCAGCGTCTCCAAGGTCTCGTCTTGGTGTTCGGCATTCGTGGTGACGAGGTTGGCGAGGGTTAGGGCCAGCGGGGACAGCGTGCTGACGTCCAGATTCAGGCACAGGGCCGCGACGTAACGTCCCTCGGCATTCTTGATGCCGATCGAGGTGCTCTTGGCCGGGCGCCCGTCGGGGAACTGGTTGCTGTAGTTCTGGATGACGCTGGGACAGTCGGGATCCGCGACGCGGCGCAGGCCCAGTTCGGTGGCGGAGTCGCCGACCTGCCGTCCGGACAGGTTGTTCTCAATGGCGCGGATGGCGTTGTCGGGGCGGCGTAGATCGTGCAGGACGACCTCGCACAGACCTGGGAACATACGTCCGACGGCGACAGCGATGCGCTCAGCTTCCTGTACAAGGTGCTCGTCTTCTGGTGCGGCGGGCTGGTCGGTGCTTTCATCGTCCAGTCGGCCGGTGGGGCGGGTCATTGCGTGCTGCTCGATTCCTCAGCGCCGTCGCGGTCCCCGGCGAACACCGCGGCCATCCTCTCGGCGGACTTCAGCCCCGTACCGGTGAGCACGACCACGGTCGTATCGTGCGGAGCGATCTCCCCGGTCGCGATGAAGTGGTCGAAGGTCGCTGCGGCGACGCTGCTGGTCGGCTCGGCGTACAAGCCGCGCGCGCTCAGGGTGCGGACCGCTGCGTGGATCTCCGCCTCGGGGACCGCGTAGGCCGCGCCGTCGGAGCGGCGGATGGCCTCCACCGCCTCGGGCAGCCGTACGGGGTGGGCGATGGACGCGCCCTCGGCGATCGTCGGCACCCGCTCGCCGCGGCTGGCCGGGTCGATGCCGTTGAACGTGTCGGCGATGGCCGCCCAGTGCTCGGGTTGCCCGACGAACAGGCGCGGGCGCCTATCGATCTGGCCAGCGGCGAGCAGTTCGCCGAACGCGATGTCGCACCCGATGATATTGCTGCCGGCCCCGGCCACGAGGACCACGTTGTCGGGCGCGGTGAAGCCGAGGGACTCCCACATCTCGTAGGCGATGGTCTTGGTGCCCTGGATGAACATCGGATGCCAGTTGTGGCTGGCGTAGGGGATCTGCTCCGACTGCCGGATCGCCTCGTCCGAGACCTCGTCGCGGGTGCCTTCCACGAGCTCGACTTCGGCTCCGTGGGCACGGGCCTGGAGGATCTTGGCCGCAGAGGTGGCGGCGGGAACGATGATCTTGGCGCGTATGCCGGCAGCGGCGGCGTAGGCGGCCACCGCGGAACCGCCGTTGCCCGAACTGTCCTCGAGTACGCGCTCGGCGCCGTGCCCGGCGAGGTGGGAAATCATCACCGATACGCCCCGGTCCTTGAAGCTGGAGGTCGGGTTGAACCACTCCAGCTTGAAGTGGACGTGCTGGCCGGCCCAGTCGACCGGGACCATCGGCGTACATCCTTCGCCCAGGCTCACCCGGCGGTCGGCCGGGACGGGCAGGGCCGCGTGGTAGCGCCACAGAGACCGTTCGGCGGTGTCGATCTGCTCGGGTCGCAGGCCCGGCAGTGCGCTGAGGGCGAGAGGGCTGCCGTCCTCGCCCCGCCAACGGGGGTCGTCCAGGGAGTAGCGCTTTCCGGATCGGTCATACAGGTCAGGGGCGGCGACGGCTGAGTGCTGTTCGACGTTCATAGGCGGTTTCGGCTTCCACTCGCTCGACGTGCTGTCGTGTCGCTTGGTCTTGTGGCCCAGCAGGCACCCTGCCCTCTTGCTTTAGATTTCCAATCCAGATATCGATAACAAGTCTAATCATGCGTGACTGTCGTCGCCAATCCGAGCTACCACCAGTAGTGCCTGCTCACTTCAACAAAGCTGGCGCTTAGCTGTTACGAGGGCAAGCAGAACGGTCTCGCGCCACAGGTCGCTCTCCTAGCGAACTCCTGCCCGTCCGGCAAGATCACAAGATCCTTCACGCCGACCCTGCCTGTCCGCGCAGCTGGTCCGGGTGCGCCACGAGAGCCGCTTTCCCGACCTGAGCGACACCGCCCGCGAAGTCCACGGCCTGTACGGCTCGGCCGGGCTCAAACATGTTCGTCGCGCAGCTGTAGCTGACCGGCTGAATCGCCAACGGATGCACCCGGCCTCGGTGTTCCGGAGCTCCGGCTCATAGCCGTACGCCGACGTCGTCCGTGTTTCAACAGTTTGTTGGCATCGGCTTGGCATCGATGTGACATCGCTGCTCCGTAACTTCATGGGCACGAAGAGGGGGACGCCTCTTCCCTTTAGCGTGGGGAGTGCATTTCGATGAGAACGGCCGTGCTGCAGCAGACGGAGATTCGTATTTCACCCGCTGACGCGCAGAAGGCATGGGAACTCTCTGTCCAGGCCGCTGGTCAGCCGGTCGGTGATATGTCCACACTGGCAGACCTGCTCCTGGACATGCCGCCGGCCATCCGCGACGGGCTCCTGTCCTTCGCCGACGGAACCTCGCAGGCGGGGTATGTGCTCCTGCGGGGGCTGACGATCGGCGACCTCCCTCCCACCCCCGTGGTGCACGGGTCTCACATGGACGATCACCCCACCTCGGGCACCCTGCGTCTGGTAGCTGACCTGGTGGGCTCGCTTATCGGCTATCAGGACGAGAAGGACGGTGCCCTGCTCCACGACGTGCACCCGGTCAAGGGCGAGGAAACCCGTATAGAGAACAGCGGTTCCATCGCGTTCGACTTCCACACCGAGAATGTGCACCACCCGCTGCGTCCGGACTTTCTCGGCTTGCTGTGCTTGCGCCGGGACCACGAAGGCGTAGGTGCCACACGCGTGGCCTCCGTGCGTGAAGCGCAGGCGCTCCTGACAGACCAACAACTGGACGTACTGCGCTCGGCCAGGTTCAGCAGCGCCTATCCGACCTCATTCGCCCGGAACATATCCGGTCCGCGGCCGACCGCAGGGCCGCACCCCGTCCTCTTCGGACAGGAGACGGAGCTCTTCATGCGGTTCAACTCCCACAACACCACGGCGCCCGATAGGCAGGGCACAGCCGCGCTTCAGGCGCTCTCCGAGGCCCTGGAGTCCGTCTGCAAGGACATCGTGCTCGCTCCTGGCGACATGGTCCTAGTGGACAACCACATCGCTGCACACGGGCGTTCCTCCTTCACACCGCGCTACGACGGGACGGACAGGTGGCTGCGCCGCTGCTACTCGCTGCGCGCGGTGCCTCGCTGGGCGGAGCTGATGATGCCGCGACGCCGGGTGATTCCCCAGCTTGCGGACATCAACGGCATCTTCTGACAGTTCTGTCCCCTACATGACCAACGATTAGCGCTGAGGAAACAGTCTTGGATGCCATAGACGTAGCGGGGCTCATGGCCGTTGCCGGCGCCGCCGGGTGGGTCGACGCGGTGGTCGGAGGCGGTGGTCTACTCCTGATTCCCACGCTGCTCCTGGCATTCCCGCAACTGTCACCGGCGGTCGCCCTGGGAACGAACAAGCTGACGGCCATCGCGGGAACCACGGTGGCCGCCGTGACATACGCACGACGAACAAAGCTCGACCGCTCGGTCGCGGTGCCGGCAGGTCTGCTGGCGGTGCCGGCTGCGAGCTTCGGGGCCTTGTCGGCTTCACACTTGCCGACGGGGTGGTTCCGGCCAGTGATTATGGCGCTGCTCATTGCAGTTGCGGTGTTCGTCGCCATGCGCCCGGCCTTCGGTGCTGTGGAAGGCGCTGAGGCCGTGGGAAGGCGGCGCCGGATGCTGGCCATTGCTCTGGCCGGCAGCGGTATCGGCTTCTACGACGGAATTTTTGGACCCGGCACCGGAACGTTCTTGATACTCACCTTCACCAGCCTGCTTTCTCTTGAGTTCGTTCAGAGTTCGGCGTTGGCGAAGGTCGTCAACGTGGGAACGAACTTTGGTGCACTCTGTGTGTTCGCCTTTCAGGGACAGGTGCTGTGGCTGCTGGGAGCGAGCATGGCAGTGTGCAACATCGCAGGGGCCGCCATCGGAGCACGCACGGCGCTACGGCGCGGCTCCGGATTCGTGAGAATCGTGTTGCTCGTGGCCGTGACGGGCATGGTGGTGAAACTCAGCATCGATCAGTTCGGGTGATGGCTGTGACAGGTGAGGGCACAGCAACAGATTTGCACTACGCAGCACTGCCGAATGCTGCTGTCTTGAGCAGCCACTACGACGAGGAGCGCATGCGCTCAGACCTGGCGCAGTTCGCTGCCCGGTCGGGAGCCGTCTTCTCCGCATCGACCGGGTGGCGAGTGCTGCCCCTGTACAGCGTGGCCGGTGACCCCTATCGCACCGACAGCGGAGGTCCGAGTCTAAGTGGCTTCCGACGAACCCCCTGGCTACGGCATCTGCCGTACTTCCAAGAAGTACTCGACTCGCTTCCCGCGCCGATACGTGCTGCCAGGCTATGGGCAGTGGGCCCAGGTGGAAAGGAGTTGACGCTGCGGGGAGACAAAATGGGCCCGCCGTGGGGGTTCTGCCGCCTTCACCTTCCGATTATGAGTGAAGATCAGACACATGTCATGTTCGTCGGCGAAAGACACTCCTGGTCACCCGGCACACTCTGGTTCGTCGCGGCTTGGCGGGAGTACGCGATCGTCAACCGAAGCCGGTCCGAACTCGTGCACCTCATCATTGACCTCTATCACACCGACGAACTCGAAGCTCTCTTCCCCCCCGGCACCCAGCATCTTCTGACCGGGACACAATCCGTGCGGCTGCGACCCCAAGCAGTTCTCCGGAACCCGGCTCGCTGTAAACGCAGGTTCTGGGTACCCGAGACGTTCGCCAACTGGGATCGGCCAGGGCTACTTTTGTACGCTGAGGCGCAGAGGGTTCGTTCCGCTAGGCGTCGGATTTTCGTTCCCGCCGAGATACGCGTCACGGCAGACACTCCGGTCTTGTACTTAGCCGGACGCCCCTTCTGCTCACTCGAACACGTCGGAGACGCCGAGTTCCGTCTTCGGGGATGGAGCGACGAGCGAACACTCCAGCTCACCGAAAAGGAAGATACGCCGGTCATTTTGTGCCTGCGTGAGGGCACCAGAACCTATCGGATCGAGCTTCCCGCAAACACAACGTCACCGGACGCAATAGTGACGGGAGAATAGCACCGGATCAACGTCCTGGGACAGGTCCGCCAGTGCCTCCTCGAACTGTTTCAATCGAAATGACGCATTCATATTCCTACACAGGGTCTTTCCCTGTTCCAGCAGGTCGAAAGCTTCGTCCGGCTTGCGTGCGAGGTATCGCGAGGCGGCAAGAGCGAGGAGAATGTCCGATTCCAGCAGCGGATCATGAATACTCTGAGCCAGAGCCTGCGCCTGGCGAAGGTGATTCTCTCCTTCTGCACGGCGCTCCGAGAGCAAAGCAACGCATCCCAGACCCCACAGTGCGTAGGTGCGAGCGCTCAGGTCACCGCTGCTGTCTGTCGCCTTCAAACTCCAGCCGAACTCAGCGCCGGCCTGGTCGAACTCACCGAGAACGAGGTAGTGCCCGCCCAAGGCAAGACGGACCTGTGCCACACTTCGGCCCCCGAAACCATCTACGACCTGCTCTGCTTCGCGAAGCAGAGCTCCCCCTTCTTCGGGCTGTCCAATCTCAAGCAAGGTCTGCCCGCTCCATCGCAGCACCTGAGCTTGAGCCTCGATGTCACCCGCCTCTCGCAAGATGGGAAGGCATTCCTCCCATCGGCTCAGAGCGCGATCGAAACAACCCTGGACACGATCCGCTGCAGCTGCCTTCCGTAGCGCGAGAGCATAACCGTAGCGATCGCCCACCTTCTGGAACAACTGATGTGCTTCTTCCAACAGGGGGACCGCTTGGGAGTAGTCCCGTCTGGTGAGGTGCAGATCCCCCAGCCCCAGGAGCATGGCTGCAGCACCGCGCTCATTGCCGTGCAGTCGTGACGCACGCAGTGCTGCCTCGTGTGTCGTTCTCCACTCGTCGAAGTGAAAGCGGAGACTGAACTGGCAACGTGCAGTTGAAGCCAGATCCCAGGCGAGTTCGTCCTGTCCTTGATCCGCCAAGCGCTGGCACAGTGCGGACAGCATGAGGCGATCGGCTTCGTACCAGGCGAGCGGGTCTCGCGCAATACGCTCCAGGACGTCCGGCATGACGGACGGAGGTTGGGCCCGGTTGTGGAGCACCGTGAAATCTCCGCCGCACACAGCCCGGTGAGCACGGTCTGCCAGCGCCAGCGTAGTCATGCCTAAACGGATGAGAGCAGCCGTACGCTGCTCTTGTGGTTCCAACTCGTGTGCCTGCTCCAGCGCATAGAGCCGTACCAAATCGTGCATTCGATAGCGCAACTCGCCTGCGCTCTCAGAACTGACCACATCGATCAGGCGTGCGTCAAGCAGCTCCTCAAGAAGATCTTCGGCCTGGTGTAATGGGAGTTCGGTCAAGGGCGCGCACACCCATTCGGCGAAATCTGACGTGGTCACCAGTGCGATTCTCCGGAAGAGCTGGCGGGCAGCCGGGCTGATCCCTTGATGTGACAATTCCAGGCTAGCCCTTACCTCGAGGTTGTCGTGCTTCAATTCATCGAGTCGCCGGTGTTCGTCCGATAACCGTGCAGCCGCCTTACGTAACGTCCAATGAGGTTTGGACGCAAGCTTAGCGCCTAAGATCCGGACCGCGAGAGGCAGTCGGCCGCAGTACTCCACGAGCTGATGCGCGGTCGCCGGATCCGATTCAACCCTGTGGTTGCCCACGAGTAAAGACAGCAGGGCAAGAGCCTGTCGTCGCTGGAATACATCGAGTTCCAATACCTGTGTGGCAGGAATGGCGGTGAGTCGGGACCGGCTGGTGACTAGGACGGCGCTGCTGTTTGTTCCCGGCAGTAGGGGAATCACCTGTGCCGCGTCCGCAGCGTCATCCAGCAAGATCAGCATACGCCGGTCAGCGAGCAGACTACGATATGAATCTGCGCGTTCATCGAGGGACTCGGGGACCGGCCCTGGCATTCCCAGTTCTCGTAGAAATCGCCCGAGAGCTTCGGCAGGCGTTACGGGGTCCCCGCTCATCCCGCGCAAGTTTATGTAGAGTTGCCCGTCACAAAAAACAGCACGCATGAGGTGCGCGGCGTGCACAGCCAGTGCTGTCTTTCCAGTGCCACCTGGGCCCGCGAGCAGTACTAGGGACACAGAGCCAGCATCCGAAGCAATGGCCGCCTGCACTGCGGCGAGCTCTCCCTCACGCCCAACGAACTCCGCAAGGTCACCCGGTAGTTGGCATGGAACTGACTTGGCTGCAGAGTGCTTTGGCGCCGAATTATATTGCACCGGAAGCGGAGACTTATTCCCCGTTTGCAATGTGATGGGGATTGAGTCGGCTACGACCGGTGGCAGAGATCCTCGCAGTATCTGTTCATGCAGTTGCTGCAGTTCATGCCCGGGTGCGACGCCGAGTTCCTCACGCAATTTCGTGTCCGTGTCACGGTATATCTGGAGGGCATCTGCTTGACGCCCGGATCGAGCAAAGGCGATCATAAGAGTGGCGCGACTTTGTTCCAAAAGTGGATATTGCTGAATAAAGACAGAGAGTTCGGCTATGAGGTCGTCGTAGTGGTGAAGATGCAATTGTATCTCTGAGCGTAATCTCCTGAGAGATACATACTCCTCCTCCCAGCGCTGAATTTCAGGGGCCCAGATGCGTCGATTGAAACCGGACAGGGTTGGGCCACGCCAAAGAGACAGTGCTTCATGAAGAATGGGAAGTGCCTGTGCAGGACCCCCCTTAGCCACTATGTCTTGCGCCTCTGAACGCAGCCGCAGAGCAGAATAAGTGTCTAGGTTCACCTCATCTGTAATGAAACGGTATCCTGGTGGTTGCGTAGCCAGTATTTCACCTGGGACACCGAAATCTCGAAATTTTCTTCGTAACATGGAAATGCAAGTGGCGACCTGATTTGACGGGTTCGAAGGAGGGCTGTCCTCCCAGATGCTTTCAATCAGATAATCCACGGTGACGATCTCATTGGCGCGCAGGAGAAGCGCCCCCAGTGTCGCCTGAAGTCGCGGGGCCGAGATGTGTAGAAGTCTCTCGGATAGTGTCACCTCGAGCGGTCCGAGCAGTCGTATAGCAAGCCTGCCACTATTTACTTTTGCAGCCGACACCGACTACTCTCCCTCGCTGTCTTCGTCTTGTAGTCGAAGATTAGATATAGCAAAAAGATGTCGGGGCTTAAGTGCCTGAGTGATCAATGTCACACGCCGTTGCCAAGTTTTTACTCTCAGTAATTACACAGGTGCGAGGAAGACATTCCTTGATATATCCGCCATCGGGGTAAGTGCTACCCAGCGTCGCGCTCAACCGTCCAAGCTTGCGGCCGCGCCACCGAAGCCTGGCCTGTAACTGCTCGAAGGAGAGGAGTCATGAACCGTGCGCGCCACATTCGAGGTCGAAGCTTCGGCCTGTGCCGTCGTAGAAACGGACAGCACTCGGACAGGGAGGAAGATCCGTCTCAGGTCTTGTTTTTTCTGGCCATGGTGGCGCATTGTGGCCGTCTCGCCGCCTCACCGGTGCCTCCCCCTTCGCGGGGAGCCGGCGCCTCCCGGGGGCGGCGGGACCCGGCGCCCCGTGACGCTTCCCAGGCGGGATCGCGGTGCCACGCCCCCGCTGAACCCTCGTCAGCGGGGGCCAACGCTGGGCGTCCAGGCACCGCCCGCTGACCAGGCCCCGTGTGTGACCGCCCGTCTACCAGCGCCGCGCGGCTGCTGCGGAACCAGCGACAGCAAACGCTGCGGTGACGGCGGCTACCGGGCCACTTCCACGGTGAACTTCTCATCCGGGCAGTCGGCCAGCTGGTCTTCGAGGGCCTCGTGCTCGGCTCGGTCGACGGACAGCCCCCAGCGGGTCTTCACCACGATCCACTCGGTGTTGTACTCGCACCGGTTGCCTTCCGCCGGCGGCTGCCACTGCGCGGGATCCTTCTCTCCCTTGGACCGGTTGCTGCTGCCGGACACCATCACCAGGGAACGAGGGTCGCCGAGATCGTTGGCGAAGTCCTGCCGCTCCTGGGCACTCCAGCCGGCGGCGCCGCTGTCCCATGCCTCGCCCAGCGGGACGCGGTGGTCGGCGTCCAGCCCGCCGGGACCGTCGATGTATTTGTCGTCGTAGGCGCTGTACCACCGGCCCCCGGTCAGCTTGCAGGGCTCGCCCTGCTCGGGTGTTTCGACGGCTTCCTCCAGGAGCAGTTCCATGCGGGTGTTGCAGCCGTCCTTGTCGGCGTCGATCCAGTGCTTGAAGTTGCTGCGCTTGTAGGCGGTGGTGTCCTCCTCGGCGACGTCCAGCGCGTCCAGGGCCTCGCGCACGGTCAGGGTGACCGTGTCCCCGGGCGCGACGGCCCGGACGGGGCTGGCGTGGGCGGAGGCAGGAAGAAGCAGAGCAGTCACAGCGGCGGCGAGCGCGACGGTACGGCGCACGGGTATCCCTTCGAAGAACCGGCCAGTCGTGGTCTTGGTACCGGTGCGAGGCGGTGCCGCGCCCGGGACCAGTACGGCGTCCACCGGATCGAGGGAAAAGTGGGCTGGTCTTCGAGGGTCGCGGGCGACCAGACACGGTCGGCCCTGAGCACGAGGCTGCGACTACCGGTTGCGCTGGAGGTTGCGACAGGGGGGTGCGCCTGCTGTTGGCCAACCCGGCGCCTGTCGGGTTGTCAGTGCCTGGTTCTACCGTCTATGCAACGACCTATGACGGTGAAGGCGGTGTGTGTTGGCGAATGCGGTCTGGCACAAGAAGCTCCGGATTCTCCTCGATCTGACCCGGGACGATCTCGACCACCCGGAGCTGCCCGACCTGTGGGAGACGGTCTACAAAACGGACCGCTTCTACGGACGCCTGGGTGTTCCGGTCGGGGAACGGGACCTGCAGTGCGGAGGCGTGTGCCGCGACGTGGGTGTGGAGGCTCCCATGCACCTGCGGATGCGCGGCGGCCGCCGCGAGGCCGTCCACGAACGCCGGGAAGACGAGGAACGCCACACCGCCCCGATGAGCGATGAGCACAAGGCTTACCAGGAACGCATTCTGCGCGCCGCGCAGGAAGGCGGATTCAACGGCGACAGCGAGGTCCGTACTCGGGTGGGGCGCAGCTGGATCCAGACCGACACTCTCGTAGAAGGAGCCGATGGCCGGCGCATCGGCTGGGAAGTTCAGCTGTCCGCTATCGACCCGAGCGGCCTGCGCGGCGTCCGCGCCCGCGCCGCCAAGGCCGCCAAGAACGGCATCACCCCGGCCTGGCACACCGACCGCGCCGCCTACGCCCAGCGCAACGACACCCACTGGACCCGCAGCGACCACCTCCCAGCCCACGTCATCGCCCGCAACGGCGACCTCCGGATCGTCTCCGGCTTCCGCGTCCTGGACTTCTGGCACTGCGACATCCACGCCCTCTACCCGTGCCCCCACGGGGTCCGCCGCTGCGGCAAAGCCCACGCCACACCCAAGCCCCGGGACGTCCTCTTCGACGACATGGTCCGCCGGACCGCCGCCGGCGCCATCGTGCCCATCCAGTTCCGCGCCGGGACCACGGTGCATCGCTACTGGGTGACTAACACCGACCGCGACCGGCTGGACGACCTCCACAGCGACGACACGCGCCTGCCGCCCGAGCGGGAAGCAGCGCCCGTGACCGGCGCCAGCCGCAACCGACCCACCTGCCAGCCCACACCCGCTCCGATCACCGTGCGCACCTCGCCGTCTCTGACTGCCCTTCCGGCCCTCCCTGTCCAACCGCCCGCGCCGAAGATCGAGACCGACTCAACAGCCGGGGAAGCGCAGAAACCTCACACTCGCCAGGCGGCCGACGACACGTCAGGACTGCCCAGCGAACTGATCACGCTGCAGCAAGCCGCCGACGAGGCCCATCTCCAGCTCCAGCAGCTTCACGACCACCACGATCGGGATCTGCAACGCCAGGTATGGCGGAACGCCGCAGCAGCCGTTCAGACGGCGGTGACGCGCTATGCCCGCACCAAGCGCCTGAACCGACACGAGGTCGAAGCACGTCTGCGACAGCTCGTGCGCCACAGCGCGCGGTAGGCATAGGCCAGCACCGGCCGGCACCGCGTGAGGCGAGCAAGGACAGCCAGTTCGTCGCCGGGGCCAGCGGTGCGGCTTCATGCTCTGCCGGACGCCGAGCAGGTCCGCGCACCGCCCCCCGACGGCGTCCGTCGTGTCGGCGGGCGATCGTCCAGGTGACCTCGGTCCGGTCCTTCATACCGGCCCAGTTGGCGCGGTGCCTGCCCGGTTGCCCTCGCTGACTGCGTCGTCCTGGTCGTCGTCGGGGTGGAGGTCCAGGAAGAGGCGCAGCCGTACCCCGGGCTCGCCCGGCTCGTGAACGGTGCGTTCCGCCGCGGCGATCGCGCACCGGGCGGCAAGCAGTTCCTGCACGGCGAACGCGGTCGCATCGTCCAGGGCGGCGACCTCCACCACGGCCAGCCCCGGCCGCGCCACGTGTGCCTCACTGATCGATCTCATGACCGCTGTCACGCGCACCGGTGCTCTGACAGTTCTCCGGCTCCCGTGCTGTCACCCGATCGAGGCGCCCACGCGGTCAGGGGCGGGTGCTGACAAAGCGCACCGTTGACCCCCACCGTTCCTTGGCCTACTCGAAGCACCACGTGCACAGCGGGCAGCCGCCCGAGCCGTACCTCCAGGTCGAACGCCGGCACCTGGCGCACGGGCCGACCTTGTCGCCGGGGCAGAGGTGCGCGGACGGATCGGGCTCGGTGACCGGGGAGGGGTGGTGCTCATCGTGGGGGTTCCCGTTCCTGGCGACGGTCCACCGCCGCCTCACTCGCAGGACACCGACCTGACCGGCACACCTGTTCGAGCAGCCGGCGGTGCGCCACGCATCCGGAAGTCGGGTTTACGCGGTGGCGGTGTAGTTGAGGAAGTCGGTGACGGCGGGGATGCCGCGGCGGCGGGCGAGCTTTTTGCGGAGGTCTTCGAGGGTGTGGGTGCCGCGGGCGGAGGTGACGCCGCCCATCCGGTCGATGGCGTCGTGGGCGGTGGCCACGGCCGCGTCGACGTCCCCGAGGGCGAGGTGGGCTTCGGCGAGCCGGGCCAGGTAGATGGCGTGGCCGCGGGGGAAGGCGTCGCCGTTGTACGCCTCCTGGCTGGTGTGGGCGGCAGAGGCCTCCAGGAAGTGGACGACGGCCCGTTTGGGGTTGCCGAGGTTGAGGGCGGAGCTGCCGATGAGCTGGTGGGCCTCTCCGAGGTTGTACCAGTACACGCACGGCAGGTCGTCCTGGATGGGGCCGGCGTTCTCGTAGGCGTCCAGTGCGGCGTTGGCGGCCCGGTCGGCGGCCCGGCTGTCACCGGCGTGTGCGTGGGCCCGGCAGGCACGGGCGTGGAGCATGGACGTCAGCCGGGCTGAGCCGGTCCTGGGTGCCTGGGACAGGGCGGCCTCGACCAGGTCGACAGCGCCGCGGGGATCGCCGGTGGAGTAGTGCTGGATCGCCCAGAACGCGAGGGTGTTCGCCGCCACCACGTGATCGCCGGCACTGGCGGCGGCCCGCAGGGCGGTGGAGTAATGGCGTTCGGCGGCGGCCGTCTTCCCGCTGTCGTAGGCTGTCCAGCCCGCACTGCGGGACGCTTCGGCCGCCGCGGCGAACAGCCGGCGCTCCACGCCTTCGCCGAAGGACGCGTTCTTGAGCGTGGCCCTGATCATGCGAAGTTCGGTGCGGGCCGCCTCGTAGACGTCGCCGGAGCCGACGGTGTCATCGAGCCGGCGCAGGCTCTCCAGGCGGCGCTCGAAATGGTCGGGGACGTCGCGGCCGATCCGGCTGCCCGCGGTGGGGGCCGCTCCCGCAGGCGCGGCGGCCGACCACTGCGCCACCGTGGCGCCCAGGGTGACGGATGTGGTGATCAGAAAAGCCCTGCGGTCCACCGAACCGACGCGGTGCGAACCACCCTCGCGGCGGTCGCCACCTGCGCCACCGGCCGCCGCGTGAGGCCCGGCGACCTCCCGCCCGACGCCCTGCGCCGCCCCCGCTGCGAGGTCCTGGCGCTCCTGGGTGTCGCAGACCCGGACGACGCGTGCGACCGCTGGTGGGACGGCGCGGCATCGGCGACCGCAGTCCACACGTTCCCCGGCGTCCTGTCCGGGCTGCTGGCCCTGCGCCTGCAGGGCACGGCCGTCGGCGCGGTCACGGTCCAGGACCCCGACCGCGTTCGGTGGCTGCTGCCCGAGGCCCTGGCCGAGCTGCTGGAGGTCGTCATCACCCGGCAGGACGCGCCGCCCAAACCGGCTCCCGACGGACTGCACCTCGCCCTGACCCGGCTGGACGTCACCCCGCGGCGCGCAATCTTCGTCGGGGACAGCCCCGGCGACATGACCGCGGCCCGCGCCGCCGGGGTCATCGCCCTCGCAGCGGCCTGGGGCTGGCACCCTCCCGCCGCACTGCGCGAGGCCGGCGCCGACCACCTCCTGCCCGATCCCACCAGCCACCTGCCCCCAATCGACAGCGCGTGACCCAGCCGCACGACTACAGTGAAGGGGCGCCCCTACAGGCGCCCCTTTTCGGTACTTGTGCACTCAGAGGACACAGGCGAATGCGCGTGATGCGGCGACGAGCGCCCGGCGTCGAGCTGGAGCACTGAGGACACTCCGTCCTCAGCCCCGACTCGCGGTCCGGCTCGGCGCGCACCCCCATCACCCCGCCACCCGTATCTCCATACCTCTGAAGGCTGCCCCGATGCCTGTACCGCCCACCAGCGGCCGTCTGCGATGGACTGACGTCCCCGCGCCGCTGCGCGCCCGCCTCGAAGACGAGCTCGGCGCACCCGTCACCGACACGGTCACTCCCGCCGGCGGCTTCGGCCACCAACTCGCCGCCGCGCTCCGCCTGACCGACGGCCGACGGGTCTTCGTCAAAGCGGCCCCCGACGACGACCCGCTCACCACCGCCAACGTCCACGAGGCCGCCGTCCTCGCCTCGCTGCCGCCCGGCGCACCGGCCCCGGACCTGCTGGGCATTTACCGCGCCGCCGACTGGACCGCTGTCGTCATCGCCCACCTCGACGGCCCGCACCCCGACCTCTCCCCGGCCTCCGGCGACGCCGCACAGACCTGGGCCCTGCTGGACAAGCTCACCTCCAGCCCCGCCCCGGCCCCCTACGTCGCAGCGGTGAACGGTACGCCCTCCACCACGGCGGCCCTGCACGGCTGGGATGAACTGCTCGCCGATCCGCCGGCCGACCTCGACCCCGTCGCCCGTGACCACCTTCCGCAGCTTGCCGAACTCGAGGCGGCCTGGCCCGCCCTCGTCCACGGCGACCGCATCGTCCACGGCGACCTGCGGGCCGACAACATGGTCCGCGACCACCACCTTGGCGTGACCTTCGTGGACTGGGCACACGCCACCACCGGCCCGGCCTGCATTGACGCGGCCTCGCTCGCCCCGCAGCTCATCCTCGCCGGACACGCGCCCGCCGACGTCGCCCAGCTGCTCCGCGACCACCCCGCCACCGCCAGCAGCTCTGAGACCACCACCGCTTTCCTCGCCGCACTCACCGGCCACTGGCACCGCAACGCCCGCGAGCCCGCGCCCCCTGGCGCCCCCGGACTGCGCGCCTACCAGCACCGCGCGGCGGCAGCCGGCCTCGCGCTCCTCAGCCACCGCCTGAGCTGAACCGCAGCTGTCCGACCCTCGTGTCAGTGGCTGGTCAGCCTTGTATCAGCGACGTCTGATCAGCCACGTGCTGTGCGGCCGCCTCCGCGAGCAACGCGCGTCGCCCCGTACCACCAGGCGTGGGGTGGGACGTCCGTGAGATCCTGCCGCGTCTCGCTGCGTACGCTGCGAGCATCGAGGTGTTTTCGAGGAAGAGCTGCGGATGACTGAGAAGGCGTCTGTGCCCGGGCCGCGCCGGGACATGGCGATGCACAACGACTGGTGGGTGTCGGGCTGGGAGCACGTCCTGCCCCGTCAGGGCTTCCCGCTGACCATGTTGATCGGGACGGCATGCCAGCCCGGCTTCAGCGGCTCCCTGGACGACCTGGTGCACGAGATCTTCGACGGGCACTGGGACATGATCGGCGGCGACCTCGACGGCGCGCTCACCTTCTCCTGGCCGGATGAGGAATGGGACTACGAGGCCGCGCCGGAGGGCCGCGAGGCATGTGAGGCGGCCCGCTGGGAGCAGTTCAGCGCCATGCTGACGACCGCCGGCTTCCCGGTGCCCATCACCGTGCGGGACCTGTCCGAGCTCTACTTGACGTGGGGCCTGGCCCGCCGCGAGGAGACGCCGGGCGGCACCCGGTGGTCGATGCCTGCCGCGCTGCCGCTGCCCGCCGACCTGCTGCCTCTGGACCCCGAACTCACCGAGCGCCTCGACGGGATCCGCTGGACGATGCGCACCGGCCCGCTCCTCGACACCCTCATCAACCACCTGGCCGACGATCTGGGTGAACCGGCAGAGACCCTCACCTCCCTGGACCGGCTGGCGGCAGCCACAGGCCAGGATGTCGACGACGTCCGGCTCGCTCTCGCGGAACTCGTGAAATCCGGCGACGCCCGTGTCCAGCGCGGCGAGAAACTGGCCGACGCGGAGCGCCTGGAGGCCCACCGCCGCTTCCGCCTGGTCATGGACTGGGAGCACTTCCACGACAACCGCATCCAGATCAGCCACGGTGACTGAGGCCGCACACGGCACCGTGGGAACCAGCGACACACGCCTGATCGTGCTCCGAGGCAACAGCGCCTCGGGCAAGTCGTCCGTCGCGGCCGGCCTGCGCGAGAAGTTCGGCCGCAACCTCGCCATCGTCGCCCAGGACAACCTCCGCCGGATCATGCTGCGCGAACGCGACCGGCCCGGCGGCGCCAACATCGGACTGATCGACCTCACCGCCCGCTACGCCCTCGACAACGGCTTCCACGTCGTCCTGGAGGGCATCCTGTACGCCGACCGCTACGGCACGATGCTCCAGGACCTGGTCCGCGCCCACCAGGGCGTCACACGGTGCTACTACTTCCACGTGCCCTTCGAGGAGATGGTGCTCCGGCACGCGACGAAACCAGATGCCGAGTACCTCATGCACGTCAACGAGGGCCACCTACGCGACTGGTACCGAAAGAAGGACCTGCTCCCCAACGGCCTGGAGATTGTTATCGGGGCGGCCAGCACCCTGGACGACACGGTCCAACAGATCCTCTCCGAGAGCGGCCTGGACGGCGTCCTCCCGATCGACCGCTGAGGGGCGCCACCGCAGGTACGGTCATCATCACGGCACCGACGACGGCACACACCACTGGACCCAGGGGGCAATGGGCGTGGAGAACGGACCGCAGAGCACCCCATGGGGCGGCGAGTGGCGACGTCACCTCCGCTCCGATGCCGAGATGGATCTCGTGCGCTCGTGGAGGCGCCGTGTCGAATGCCCGACCTGCAAGGCAGCCGCAGGGCGGGCCTGCCGCACCGCGGGCGGTCGCCCGACCAACGCACACCGTGCACGCCGTGACGCCGCCGGCCCCATCCCGTACGCGAAGTGGCGAAAGGAGGGCCTCATCCCGGAGAAACGGACGTACACGATTCCGTCCGTGCTCAAGGAGTCGGAGAAGGCCCGCGCCGACTACAACGTGGACACCGCCCTGGCCGACGGTGTGGCGGTCGTCCGGATGTTTCTCGCTGACCGGCTCAAGTTGTTCCTCAAGGGCGAGGAGGCCATGGACCGCATCGACGACACCGTGCGCAAATTGATCGAGGTCCGCGGCCCGGTGGGGACGGCCGACGTGGTCACTGTCCTCGCCAGCCAAGTCACCTCGCTGCTGGCTGCGAACGCCGGACCCGACGGCGATCCGGAGGCACTCTTCGACACGATGATCCGCGCACAGATCGACATGGTCCGCAGGATGAATGCGATCGAGAAGGAACGATCCGACGGCTGACCGGCCGGTCAACGCCCATCGCGACCGCGATCTGGGCAACGGCATGTGGGAGTACACGACGACCACGGCCGTCAGCGCGCGTACCCAGCACGCCCACCACGAAGACAGGCCGGGCACAGCCGTTCACACCCCGCACCGGTCCGGTCAATTCGCGACGTATGACGTCTACGCCTGCGGCTGCGCCCCTGGCCGTGCTGGACTGGCCCCGTCCCCGACACGGACTCCCGGAGGAGGGGGACCATGAGCGAGCCGGCCACCCCCGTCGGCGGGCCGACGCCCAGCGGGCCGTCGGGAGCGAACTCGCCCGAATCCCTTGACCGGTGCTGGTCGTGAGCGGCGCCCATCTGCTGCGCACACCGGCCCTGCACTGGCTCACCCCGTGACGGCACGGATATCCCGGCCCGTACCGAGCCCTGGTGCGACGCGGAAATGCGCCTGCCAGAAGCCCGGGAGCGGCGCGTGCCCGCGCCACGGGGCGGGAGGGGGCGAAGAAGCAACGCCCCGGGGAAAGCCACAGCAATGGGAGATTTCGTGAGGAGTCGTCATGGCGATGTCACGGCTGAGTGACCCGGACCGGCAGTGCGTTCTGCCCGGTGATGCCTCGTGGTTGCACGAGGTGCGCTACCTCGAGGAAGTGCTCCGTCTCATCGCCGGGGCCGCCGTGGTTGCCGCCGGGCGGTTCGATGAGGACCGGTTCGTGCTGTCGGCCGGCACCTTCGAGGGCGCGGCCGCCGTCATCGGCCGCCTGGCCGACGAGATGGAAGAGCCGGCCGACGGGGAGGAAGAGGCCATCACGGTGCTGTTCCTGCCGCCGTGGGAGCTGGACTACCTCTGGCAGGTCCTGGCCGTTATCCGCCGTGCGCAGGCCGGCGAGCCCGCGGCCGCCGATCTGTGCGAGCTGCTGCACGACCTCTCCTTGGGGCTCGGCCGCACCGTCGAGCAGATCACCGAGGATCTGCAGCGCGTCGTGGCCATGCTGATGCTGGACATCCCGGCCGTGCACACGCTGGCCACCGCGGCAGCACGCGCCGTCGGCCTGCCGTCCGGCTGTGCCGGGCCTGCGCCGGACGAGGCTGCCGTGCGCGAGGCGTTAGGGCAGGTCAAGGCCGGGTGGGCGGCGGCCGGTGTCCGCTGACCAGATACCAGCCATGGTGAAGAACTCCCTCGTGCTGCTGGACGGCCCACCGCTGTCGGGTGTGACGCGGTCGATGGACGAGACGGTGCGGCGGCGCCTTCCCAACGCGCGGCTGGCACCGTTCACCGCCCTCGGTCTCGCCGAGTTCAGCGCACGCTCCGACGTCGGCGCTCAGTTCAGCAGCGTCGAGCAGACCGTCCTGCGGCTCGACGACCTCTCGCCGGCAGACCTCGTGCTCCTGGGCCATGGAGTACTGGACGACGTTCTCCCACATGCCCTGGTGATGGCCACCATGGCCACCGCCTGGTGCGAGCGCCTCCTCAAGGACGGCTCCGCGGTCACCGCTCCGGCGCGGGCGGTCCTTGTGCAGTACGCGAAACGGGTCTCAGTAGCGTTCGCCATGACCCCACGCGAAGAAGCTGCGCTCCGCGAGATGGGCTTCCCCGTCAGCAAGGGATTCGCCGAGTCGATCGTCGGTGGCGAGAGCCTCGTCAGACGATATCGGCGCCGGGCCCGCAGCCATCGTGAAGGACACCTCCTCGTCCAGGCAGCCGTCGATGCACGCCGCTGCGGCATCCATCGCCCGCTCGGCACAGAAGAGATGTACAGGCTGTGGTGTGTTTTCGGTGACTATGAGCATGATCGATGCTGTCTTGCGTTCCCGCGCGCGCTCGACTGGGCCAGAGCCCTTCCGCGGGATGCCGGGACCGGGCTGCTCGTCCACGCGGCCGGTGGCACGTCGCCGCACTGGCGTGTACTCAGTTACGCGGCAGGAGCAGACGACGGGGACCACGGGCATGAGCCCCGTCCGCTCGGCGACCACGAGCGGAACGCGGTACTGACATCGCTGCCGGACGCCGCCGATCAGTTCGCCATCGGCATCGCCGCGCATCTCCATGACCGAAGGGACACAGCGAAGGCGGCCCTGACCCAGGCCGCCGAGGCTGCGGCCCAGGGCCACCCCGCCGGCGCCGCGGCAGCTGCCGCACTGTACTGAGCCTCCAACCGCACCCCGCTGTCACTTCCCGAAAAGTGCGATCTCCTCCGAGGACAGGTCCGGGCGGGCAGCTGGCACCAGGCACGTATTCGTGACTGGCGCTATTCCTCTCCCTGCACCTGCTCGGGGCTCCGGCGTTAGTGGCCGTATGTCCGTTTCGTTGCGATCGCTGCCAGGGTGCCCAGGGTGAGGGAGACAGCCATCACGGCTGCCATGGGCGCGGGGCTTTGGGTGCCGAACAGCCCGACCACGGGCGAGGCGGCTGCACCGAGAAGGAACTGGCCGCCTCCGAGAAGTGCGGATGTGGCTCCGGGGGCGGCTCGGCCGCGACTTTGAGCGATGGTGATGACGGCGGGGAAGAAGAGGCCGAATGCGCTGATGGTGATCAGAAGACAGAGCCAGGTCAGGGGCATGTTGCTGCCAGTAGTTGTCTGGAGGAGAAGCAGTGCCACTGCTCCCGCCGTAGCCAGGGCGCCACTGATGATGAGGAGGGCTTCGGGAGACCGATGCCTGGTCAGGTGCCCGTAGGCAAGGCTTCCGGACATGTTGCCGAGGGCGTTCACCCCGTAGACCAGGCTGGAGAGGGCTGGGGAGAGATGGTAGATGTCCTGGAAGACGAAGGTGGTGCCGGCGATGTAGGCGAAGACGGCGGCTCCGCCGCAGGCGAGCGACAGCACCGGGGCGAGGACGGCGGGCTGCGCGGCTGTCCGTCCGATGGCGCGAAGGCTGGGGGCCAGGCCGCCTGTGAGGCGGGCGTCGGGTGGGTGGGACTCTGGGATCCAGCGCCATACGCCCGCAGCGAGGAACACGCCCATAAGGGCGAGGACGGCGAAGACGTACCGCCAGGGAACGAGGAGGAGCAGGGCGCCGCCAGCAAGCGGAGCCAGTACCGGGGCCATGGCGCCGATCGCTCCCAGGCGGGAGAAGACCGTGGGGAGTTCGCGGTCGTCGAAAAGATCGGTGACGACAGCTCGGGAGACCACGATCCCGGCGGCCCCTGCGACGCCCTGTCCCACCCTCGCCGAGTTCAGCACAGCTACCGTGGGCGCCAGAGCGCACACGATGGAGAAGCCGGCGAACAAGACAGACCCGCCGATGAGAACGGGGCGGCGGCCGACCGCGTCGCTGAGCGGGCCGAGGGCAAGTTGCCCGGCGATGATGCCGACCAGGAAGCTGGTCAGGGACAGTTGCGCGCCGGAGGCGTCGGTTGCCAAGGAGCGGGCCAGGTCGGGCAGGGCGGCGACGTACATGTCTGTGGCCAGGGGGCTTACGCCGCTCAGTCCGGCCAGCACCAGAAGTAGGCGAAGACGCTTCGGCGCGATGGCGTACGGGCTGGCTGCGTCGGGCGCGGCCGCGGAGCGGGTGGTCATAGTGCGGCGGCCGCCCCTTCTTCTGGATCAGGCGTTTGCGCTCGCCCGGTGGGCCTGTCCAAGGCCGTTTCTGCTGCAGCCACCTGTTCCAGCAGGCCCGCCGCGATCTGTAGTACGGCGCGCTCAGCGGGCGACAAGTGCTGGCGGAGTGCCGTTGCCAGCCAGTAGTTGCCGTCCCTCACGTGCCCTCGCAGGGCTTCACGTCCTGCTTCGGTGATAGTGACGTTCTGGCGGCGGGCGTCGACGTCGCTGCGCGAGCGACGGATGCGGCCCTGCTCCTCCAGTTCGTTGAGCACGCGGGTCAGCGACTGTGTCTGTAGTCCTTCGATGGCGGCGAGTTCCGAGGGGGTCAGCGCCTCGCTGTGACGCAGGTTGGCCAACACCGAGGCGGCCAAGCGCGACAGGGCACGGCTGCTTCCGGGCTGCTCGGCACGCAATCGAGTCGCGAGCCTCGACACGCCCCACCGCAGCGCTTCGGCCAGCTTCAGGTCGGCCTGTCGCTGCCGCTCAACATCATCTTCCATGATTGCGAAGCTACAGCTTGGCTACTCGACATAGAAGCCGCACTTCTAGCCAAATATTGGTAAGCATCAGCTTGGCATCTCGTGATGCGGCAGGCTCGGTGCTGAGTTGGTCTTCGTGAACGGCCCTGTGTTCGGTCTCGGTGCTGGACGAGCCGCCAGATAGGCGTTCCAGTCCCGAGCAGCGCGGCGGGTCCACTTGAGAGCCGCGGTGATGCTGATTCCAAGAGTCTCGCTGAGCACTGAGGCGGGCAGGTCAGCTGCCAGAGCGAGCAGCGCAGTGTTCCTGCCGATACGCGCCGGCAGGTTATGGAGACGCAGCTTGCGCGCGAGATCGGCGGCGGAGCGGTGTGTCCCGGCGGCGTACCCAGGGAAAAGCCAGGCGGTTTGTGGGGTGATGCGGCCGATCGACGACTTCGGCTCGCCGTGTTCTGCCTGGCGAAGCAGAAGCCGGTGGACCAACGGCGGCAGCGCTGTGGGATGCGTGCCCATAAGCAGTCGCGGCTCGATGTCGCCAGTGAGGTCGGAGCGAGTGAGAGCGCCGATCCGCGTGATCGGCATTCCGTACAGCAGCACGAGGGCGCCCGCTGCTCGCACATCAGCGGGCAATGCCTCGTCATGCAGACAGCGTCGCAAATGCGTCCAGTCCTCGGTCTCCGTCCACCAGTGGTGGGGCTCATCTCGCGGGCGGTCAAGCACCTCATGCTTGCCCGTGAGGCGACGTTGGTGGGCCCAGCGAAGGAAGAGCCGGACATGCCGGCGATCCCGGCTCTCCGACAGCCACATGTCGACGTCCGTTTGCGCGAGGTCGGCCAGCGAGACGTTGCGGTCGTCGAGCCAGGTAAGAAACGCTGCGCTACAGCGAACGGCGTTGCGTACCCCCGCAGCGCTCGCTGGCGTAAAGCGCCCCCGGGCCGCGCGCCGCCGGGCCCGCCGCAACAGGGACCACTCGGCATAGAGGCGCAATATCCGGCGTTGCAGAGGCGGTAGATGGGCGAGCACACGCTCCAACCACGGACGCAAGGACGCCATGGACTCGTCGCGCTGTGGGAGGACACCAAGGTGAACGAGGGTGGCTCGCAAGGTTGCCACCCCTTGGCCCGGCCCAACCGAGTCAAGCGCTTCGTGGGTGAGCGGAAAACCGGAACGAATCAGTTGACGCAGAGACTCGGCACCACCGCGTGGCTTGTCCAGCCAGACCAGGACGGAACGGGCTCTGGGAACGCGCAGCAGCGCCTCGGTCAACGGCTGAACTTCTGCGGGCACCTCACCATGACCGTTCGAAAACTCGGTATCGAGGCGATCCCGGAGTTCGCAGCGCGCGCAGCGTGCCCCGCGGTCGGTTTCTCGGCCGGAACCGCAGGTTGCGCAGTTCCTCGCGACACCCGGCTCCTACTTCGCCGGAACCGAGATCAGCGGGACCGATCTGCACCAGGCGCTCGCCTACCTCGCAGAGCACAACCTCATCGAACACATCGACACCGACCCGGCCACGGTCGCCATCACACCCCAGGGCACCCGCTGCGCCCTGGCAGGAGGAAGCGTGCAGGACCACGTCAACCAGCCCCGCCCCGGCACCACGTTCAACACTTATCTGCCGAACGCCAAGGGCGTCATCATCGGCGAGCAGCAGAACTTCACGCAGAACAACACCGACGGCGTCGACCCGACGCTGTTCGTCCAGCTCGCCGGGTACATCGGCCAGGTCAGCCCCATCCTGGGCCTGTCCGACGAGGACCGCGTGGAACTGGAGCGCGTCGCCCAGGATCTCCACACCGAGGCGACCTCCGGCAACCCCGAGCCGGGCCGCCTGCGCCAGTTCGCCACCCAGCTCAAGGACAAGCTCCTGGAGAGCGCCACCACCATGGCGGCAACGCAGGGCATCCAGATGGCTGAGCAGGCACTCGCCGCGCTGATGTAGTAAGTCGGTTCAGCATCACCACGGGCCCCGGGGGACCAGCCATGACGTCCCAGGGGCCCGGCTTTATGGAGTCGCGCTGTCCAACGACGGCGCGGCCCCGGCGTCACGTCGTGGCCAGCTCCGGTACTTCGAGGGCTTCGGCCACCTTGCGGGCCAACTGCGCCACCTCCTGGCGGTGATGCCGCTCGCCTCGGTCTCGCTCGGGATCATCCCGTTCACCGCGCAGCGCACCGTCTGGCCGCTGGAGGCGTTCTACCTCCACGACGACACCGTGGCCGTGGTGGAGACGCTGACGGCGGAGATCAAGGTGACGCAGCCGCGCGAGCTCGCCGACTACGCCAAGGCGTTCGCCGGCCTCACGGAGATGGCCGTCTACGGCGACGCCGCCCGCGACCGCATCACGGCCGCGATCGACGCCCTGGGGTGAACTTCCGCAATTTCCCGCAATCTCGTTGAGGACGGAGCCGGAGCCTCCGTAGCGTCGAACGACACCGACGCGACCACTCAGCACACGGAGGCGGTGCCCATGAGCGCACCCACACCCGCCGGACCCGCACCCGACGGACCCGGCCTCCAGCGGCCCGACTTCGGCCGGCCTTCCCCCGCGCCGCTGGAGCGCGCCGTACGCGGCTACGCCCGCTTCCTCGCCGACCCGGACCCGGACGCCGACAGGGGCGACCACGACCAGGCCGACGACGCGGCGGGCCTGCGGTGAGCGGGGCCTACGCCGTGCTCCACGATCCCGAGGGCCTGCTGGACGCCGACTTGCCCCTGGACCGTGCCCCGCACGAGGCCCTCGTCACCGCCGTCCTCGCGTGGAAGGACCCGGACCTCGCTCTTTGCGACTACGAACAGATCGCCCTCCAGCTCACCGGGCACGCCCGCGCGGTCGCCGCCGATGTCCGGCGTCTCGCCGCCGCCCTGCCCAAGAGCGACGGCCGCGGCGCCCTCGCCGACGTCATCCTCCGCGAAGCCGACGGCCGCCTGTCCGCCCCGCTCAAGGGAACCGCCCGCTGCGTCCAGAACCGCGCCCGCCTCGTACAGGCCCTCTACGCCCGGCTGGACCGCCTCACAGAAGCCGTGACCGCCGCCAGGCAGCCGACAAGACCCCACCAGACCGGGAACAGGGGGAGCACTGTCAGCGATCTCCGGTAGATCTGGTGGCATGAACCTCAACGACCTCAGCTCGCTGATGGAGCGCCGTCAGGACGGCGGCCGCAGCTTCGAACTTTTCCGCACTGATCCGGCCTTGGCCAACCTGCGGTGGCCGGACGACGTGCTGCGGGACTTCCTCTTCGAGCACGGCGACCACGGCCCCTTCGTGGACGACTACGGCCACCTCGAGCTGAGTGCGATCACCTGGACACTTCAGACGATTCCGACCGTAAACTTCCACACCATGCCGACCGGTGAGAGCGAAGCCGGACTGATCGAGCACGTCGCACAGCACCCGGTGCACTGGGTCAAGGTGCGACCCCCGGAAGTCGGCCGGCACTGGGAAGACCACGGGACGTGGCTGCGCCCGCCGCTCCTCATCGACCGGCGCCTCCTGAATCCGGCGAACAGCGGATTGCAGGTCCTGGAGGGCCGCACCCGCGTCGGTGTCCTGCGTGGCCGTCTCCGAGAGCAGCTGCACGTCGCCCCCCAGCACCAGGCGTGGGTGGGACGTCCGTGAGAACCTGCCGCGTCTCGCTGCGTACGCTGCGAGCATCGAGGTGCCTTCGAGGAAGAGCTGCGGATGACTGAGAGGACGTCTGTTTCCGGGCCGCGCCGGGACCTGGCCATGCATAACGACTGGTGGGTGTTGGGTTGGGAGCACGTCCTGCCCCGTCAGGGCTTCCTGCTGACCGTGCTGATCCGGACGGCGTGCCAGCCCGGTTTCACCGACTCCCTCTACGGCTGTCGGGCGATCACGCGCTGAGGGCAGACGGAAAATGCGTCTCGCCTGTCGGACCTGATTGCCACACTGGGCGTATGAACGAGGGATCATCCAATCCGTGGCTGGTGGCGGCGCAGCAGATCGATGCCCGGATCAAGGAACTGCGGCCCGAGGCCGATCGCCACGTGGTCGGTCAGCACGTGATCTCTAAGGTGCTGCTCAAGCGCTTTGCCACTCCGTTTGGCAGCCATGGGTTCAAGCTCGTGCCCTTCGACCTTGACCACCCCGACCGTTTGCACAAGGTGGCGAGTCCGCGCGAGTGCGGCAAGGTCAAGTACTTCGCCCGCTTTGCTTCCGCCTCCCTGGAACAGGTGTGGGGCAAGCTCGAGACACGGATACCCGAGGCCGCGCGCGCGGTGGAACGGGGCGACGTCTTCCAGCACGAGCAGCATGTGCAGACCCTGAAGGACCTGATCGCCCTGCATCTGGTCCGCTCGCTGCACTTCCGCAACGTCCATGAACGTACCTTCGCCAAGGTCTACACCGAGCATCGCACGGCCCTGCTTACCGATCAGTCCGACCTGCTGCGCCTCGCGGTACTGCAACGCAGCGGACTTCACCTTCCCGGACCGCAGGGCCTGGCTGCGGCGGCGGACCAGATCTTGAGTCCGCACCTGACGAACTTCGAGAACGGCGCGGACTTCCGGGTGCGGATCGAGGTCACCTTCGACAAGGCGAAGGAGATGATCAGCAGCGCAGGGTTGGAGATCCTGGTGCCCGCCGCCGGGGAGTTCCTCCTGGGCGACACCCCGGCCCTGGCTATTCAGCAGAGTGAAACCAGAACCACTTTCCCTGTTGCGATTGGTGACTCCACCGCGATCGTGCTGCCTTTCGGCCCCAAGCATCTCTTGGTCGGCAGGACACCCCGCAACGGTATGAGTACTGCCACCGAGGAGACGGTCGGATTTCTCAACCGGCTTCAGATCGAGGCAGCGCAGCAGCGCGTCTACTTCCGGCCTCGCAGCGGCCAGGAGGCCATCGTCCGTGGTTATCTCAAACAGGGCGGCCGGAGTGCTAGGAGATAGCGGCTTCACTTCTTGCCGTGGGCTGTCACGGTTGAGGTGGAAGGCTCCTCGTCACCGCGGAAGTGCTGAGGAGCTGAACGAGGAGCACCGCGATGTGGACGGCGGCCTTGGCGGCTTCCGGGGTGATGGGTGCGCTGGTCTGTCCTCCGGGGTGTCGGTCGCGGTGTCCGTGCCAGAGAAGTTTCATGAGGGAGAGGATCGTTTCGACCTTGGCGGGGACCGCATTGTTGTCGAGGATCACCATCGAGTAGGCCGTTGCGTTGCGATCCAGTTCCCGGATGACGGAGCCGAGGGTCGCCCGGGGATCGGCGCTCGCGTACAGGGGGATCGCGACATCTTCCACTGCCCGCACCGCATCGACGTAAGCGCCACTTGCGTCGGGGTGCAGGGCGTACGCCTTGGCCCAGGAGCTGCGTAGATAGAAGCTGGCATCGTCGCGGCCGGAGGATTCGGCCTGCTGCATGGCCATGACGGCGGAGTCGGCGACGGTGGCGTCGACAACCCGCTCCAGGCCGGCGTGCGAGGCGTCGTCGGCCTCGCGAACTTGGTAGGCGGAGGCGGCATCACCGAGGAGCGCGTCCAGTGTGTTGACCGGATCCACGAACTTCGGAGGCCTAGAGAGTACTGCCGCCAAGGGAAAGGCTGAGTTCGGGTGCTTGACGAGGTACTCGTGATGGGCGACCTCACCGACATCGAGGTAGAGCAGACAGTCGACGACGTCGAGAAGCAGGTTGACGGGCACCCTGGACAGATCACGTGCGCTCGACGGGAGACGGCCGTTGTCGAAGGCGTGGGTTTCGCTGCTCAATCTCAACGCGGCTACGACGCGGTGGACAAGGGATTCCGTCACCACCGCCTCCCGTACCCAAGACCGCAGCCCTGGTTCCAGGTGCTCGGGAACTCCGTCATGGACTGTCCGGTCTACAGGAAGCCCGGCCTCGCGGTCGGAGAGCGGCTGCCAGGGTGATGTCGTCATTCCTGGACCGTAGTGCCAGGTACCGTCACCGCGCGGCTCGATTTCTCAGTCTGCGGCGAACCGACTGGACCGCCGCACTGAACCTGCCGCGGCCGCCCCGTAGTTCACCGGGGGAGCACCCCAAGATCCCAGTCCCTACACGCACACCAGTGCGATGCCGCAGCTCAGAACCCCCGGGCATCGCACCCCAGTGCGTGTAGGCCCTGGGAGCGGCGCCGCTGGCCCCGGACAGCGAAGGACCCCGGGCGCCCGTGCGCTCGGGGTCCTTCGCCGCTCTCACCGCCGCCGCTCACCAGTCGTCAGGTGCACTGCCCACCCACGCGATCGGTCGGCCCTCGCTGTTGCGGCCCCAGTGCGGTTCCTCCATCGAGGTCTCGTGTCCGTCGGGCAGGACGCAGATCCGTCCCCAGCGGCCGTGCTTGCCCCCACAGAGCCCGGCGAGCCCTTCCGGGTCGCCCGCCGTCACGGCCTGGTCGTAGCGGTCCTGGAACGGCTGGAGACGGGCGCACAGCTCCAGCCCGAGCTCCGTCTCCGCCGCCTCCACCCGCTCTCGGGCCGCCTGCACCCCCGGGTCGGACAGCACAGCCGAGATGACGTCCTCCGCCTCCGCGAAGGCCCTGGTGCGGGCATGCCGCCGCACGGCGTCCCGCACCCGCTGCTCCCCGGTCTCCTGGTCGTCCGCGCTCATCACGCCGCTCCTTCCGTGGCCGCCCACTCCAGCCCGAGGCCGGCCAACGTGGCGAGCTTGTCGACGGTCAGCTTGGCCCGGCGGCTCTTGCTGTTGCTGAGGAACACCCCGAGCTTGACCTCCGTCCCGTCCGGCAACGCCTCTACGTGGGCCCTGGGGACCGTCACAGAGCCCGTACGGGCCTTGTACTGCGCCAGGGCCGCAACGCCCCTCTCGAAGGCGCTCACGGGCGCCCTGGGCGGCTCCGTCGGCGCGGCCTGCTCCACCGGGGCCGGAGCGGCGAGCGGGGCGACGCCAACGGCCTCCAGGCGCTCGCGCTGCCCGTCGGCCAGGGCCTCCCACACCTCGGGCTTCCGCTGCCGGGCCAGCCACTTCCCGATGTCCATGCCGTGCACGGTGAAGCCGGGCAGGACCTCCGCCGGGCCTTCCTCGTCACGCACCAGCTCGCGCAGCGCGGCGTAGTGCCGCTGCCACTCGGTGGGCCACGACGGGTTCCAGTCCTCGTCGATCGCCTCCAACGCGGCCTCCCACTCCGGGTGTTCGGCCAGCGCACCGGGACGGCGCAGGTTGCTCAACCACTGCCCCACCGGCTTGTCCAGCGCGGCCGCCGACCGGGGAGCGCACAGCGTCCAGTGCTCCTGGTAGTACACGCGGGCCGCCGCCAGGTTCTCCTGGAACCGCGCATCGGCCGCCGACCAGGCCATGCCCAGCTTCTCCAGCCGCGCCGCGCGCCGGCCGTTCATCTGCCCCGCCCCGTACGCCCGTCGCTGCTCCGCGACCCAGGTCCCCAGCGGGAACGCACCCTCCTTGTGCTCGTACGGCACCCGGGCGTGGCCCTCACGCTCCGTGTACTCCTTGAGCTTCGCCCAGCCCCTCGCCCAGTCCTGCCGCTCCGTGTCGATCACGTTGAAGGACACCCAGTTCGCGACCATCACCGGATCACGTGGAGCCGCAAAACGGAGCAGCAGACGGGTTTCTTCCTCGTTATCACCGGGCGCGGCACCGATGTATTCGGAGGGCTGCGCGACGTCCTTCTGAGGCTCCTGCGGGATCGCCAGCAATTCCACGGCCTCTTCATCGTGAGCCCGCAGACCTTCCAATACCTTCACCAACGGCTTGTACGAACCCGAGGTGAACATGTCCTCCGGGCTTTCGTCAGGCTGGAGGAAAACCGGCACGATCAGAGAGGCGAGCTTTCCCTGTCCGGGCTTCTGGCGCAGTGCGCGGCCGATCGCCTGCACGATGTCGTGCGGGGCGCCCTTGGGGTCCAGCAGGGCCACGGAGTCCACGGCCCGGATGTCCACGCCCTCCCCGAGGACGCGGCAGTTGGAGAGCACGGCCCGCCGGGCGGTGGAGCCGAACTTGCCCAGGACGTCGCGCCGGCGCTCCGGGACGTGCTCGCCGCACAGCCAGTCCGCCCAGATCTCGGCCGGGTATTTCTCGGGCTGGTCGGCGTGCAGCCGCTTGGCCACGCGCTCCAGGCCCTCCGCGTACGCCGCGGCCTCTATGGTCCGGTGGTGGAAGGTGATGCAGGTCTGGAGGTTGTGCTGCTCCATCGTGTGCAGCAGCGCGGCCTGGAGCGCCCCGAGGCGCTGCCCGCGGACCTCCTCGGTGTGCCGCTCCTCGCCCATCAGCCGCTCGGGCGTGACCACCGGGTCCTGGAGCTCCAGGACGATGATCTGGTACCGCGCCAGCAGCTTCCGTGACACCGCCGACGCCAACGAGAGCTTGTAGAGGACCGGCCCGAAGACCTTCTCGTCGTCCATCGAGGCCGCCATCTCGCGCGGCAGCGGATCGCGCACCCCTTCGGCGACCTCGCGGTTCAGCCGCTCCTCCCAAATCCGCGGCGTCGCCGTCAGATACAGCCGGCGGTGCGCCGGGATCTTCGTCTGGTCGTGGATGTCCGCCCACGCCTTACCCATCGACCCACTGGTCCGGTGCGCCTCATCGACCACCGCAAGGTCCACCGGGGCGAGCTTCTGCCCGTAGGCGCCCTCGAAGGCTTCTACCAGCACGCCCAGCGAGGCGTAGGTGGCGTAGATGGTCACCGGCCCCGTGGAGTGCCATAGCGCCAGCTGCACGGGGTTGGTGGTGCTCCGCACCCCCAGGTGGAACAGCTCCGGGTCGTCCAGGGGCGAGCACACCATGACAGCCGGCCCCTTGTGCCCGGCGCTGCTCCACGCCTTCACGGTCTGCGCCAGGAGATCGAGGGTCGGCACCACAACGAGAATGCGGCCCTTGGGCACAATCCGCTTTGCGGAGGCCGCCGCGATGATGGTCTTTCCCGTCCCGCACGCGGCGTGCACCTGCCCGCGCAGACCATTCCAGGGAATGCCGCCCGGCGGGATATCGAGGCCGCGCACGATGGCGGCTACGGCCTTAATCTGGTGTTCACGCAGTTTCACGGCCATTCCCGTGTTCTCCTTTTCGCGGAATGCGACGCGTAATAGGAATGAGAGTCCGGCGCGGTGACTGGCGGGCCGGGGTGGTGGTGACTGGTCCCAGACTCTACACACCCGGCACCCGTGATGCATAACCCACGCGACAGCTTCCCTCTGTAGGCTGATACTTGGCCGAATATCGCCCCGCACGCACGGTTCATAGGGTATGCTGGCGGGGTATTCGTGAACGTGAGCGGCCGGTTTCGAGGGTGGGGGAGTGGTCAGGGTGGAGCGCAGCGGAGCCCATCACTGCGGTAGGGCCGGCACCCGATCGGGCCGACGGTCCGTCAGTCTCGTTGCGGGGGTGGTGGTCAGTAACCCCAAGCCCTACACAGGCCCGCGCGTGATGCACCTCCCCTCGTAGCCAGCCCCGGTGATCGCGCTTGCGCGGTCGCCTCCAATTCGCGCTTGCGCGAATTGCATTCCGTTCGGAATTCCGCTTGCGGAATTCCATTCCCCCGCTTGCGGGGGAATCCGAATTGCGCTTGCGCAATTCGCGCTCTATGCCCCGGCTTGCCGGGGCATATCCCGCTCCGCGGG